>CAZBIN010000181.1:5956-6219 GCA_964491995.1 uncultured Orrella sp. | reverse complement strand
TGAGGCAATTGCTCGGACCGTATCATTTTGTGCTCTGGCGTCCACGAGATGTCGTGGGCGGCGATTTTTATATCTTTCGCGTCGACGGCGAGCGATATCTCGTTGGCGTCATTGATTGCGCAGGGCATGGGGTGCCCGGCGCACTGATGACGATGCTGGCGCGCTCGGCGCTGGATCATGCCATGAACCAGGTCGGCATCGCATCCCCGGCCAGTATCCTGAGCCATACTGACAGCACCATTCGCGGCATGCTGCAACAGTGT
>CAZBIN010000181.1:2442-5946 GCA_964491995.1 uncultured Orrella sp. | reverse complement strand
CCACCAATATGGACGCGGGCCTTGCCTATGTAGATCGTGAGAACAGGGTACTGCGCTACGCGGGTGCCAAGATTGGCTTGTACTGGAGCGATGGCCAGGAAGTGGGCGAAATCAAAGGCGGTCGCCGGGCGATCGGGGACAGGCGCCAAGGTGTCTATGTCGATACGGAAATCAGCCTGCGCTCCGGCGTGACCTACTACCTGGTGACGGACGGCTTTCTCGATCAGGCGGGCGGAGACAGAGGCTATGGCTTTGGTAACAGCCGTTTTGCCCAGTTGCTTTTGCAGCATGCGCGCTTGCCCATGGAGCAACAGGCCAGTAAACTGGATCAGGCTCTTGAAGCCTATCGAGGCAATTACCCGCAACGGGACGATATCACGATATTATCCTTCCGATTCGAATGAACAGGATCTGCAATGGAATCAATAGATCTCGTTGGATTGAGAGAGCATTTCAATCGCAGCAACATTTTGCTCTGTTTCAACGGTCCTATTTCTCGCAGTCTGATCGA
Source organism: uncultured Orrella sp. (assembly GCA_964491995.1). GTDB lineage: Bacteria > Pseudomonadota > Gammaproteobacteria > Burkholderiales > Burkholderiaceae_B > Algicoccus. The sequence continues at coordinate 5,435 of CAZBIN010000181.1, read as the reverse complement.
AGAAATCGGCAATGCCCTGAAAAATTACCTGCAAGCAGACCAGGCGCAACCTTCTGCTGCGATGGATGTTTTTAGCGCCTATATCGAAATGACCCAGAATATCCGCCACTATGCAATGGCCCAAGGCTACAATGAACTGGAAAGCTCTGCCACGGTGGTCGTGGCACGAGATGCGGAAGGTCATTACGTCGTCGAAGCGGGAAATCTGGTCCGACAAGCCGATGGCGAAGCGCTTCTGCACCGCGTTGGCGAACTGGCAAGCATGGACAAGGCCGCACTGAAAAATGCCTACAAAACTCAGCTTCGCCAGCCACGGGATCAAAACGCCGTCAGTGGCGCAGGCTTGGGACTGATTGATATTGCGAGAAGATCGGCGCGGCCGCTGCATGCCAGCTTGACTGCTACCCCAGACCAGCGTGCCTTTTTCAGTCTGCGCGCTGTCATCTGAATTTTTGCTGGTATCGTATCATTATGAACGCGTTAAATATTCAAGGCAGTCAGTCCACGCCGACCATCGTCGGGGCGTGGGAAGAAGGTCGGCTTTTCATGCAAGGGGATTCCTATCCAGAGAATTCCTTCGAGTTCTTTGGTCCCGTCATTGACTGGATTGAATCCTATCTTAAAGAAACCACGGCACCGATCCAGCTGGAGCTGCGCCTGGTTTATATGAACACCAGCTCAGTCAAAGCCATGATGGACATCTTCGACTTGCTGGAGGATGCGCACTGCAAAGGGCGCAGCGTGCACGTGCGCTGGTACTACGACCCGCAAAATGAACGGGTGTTAGCGGCGGCCGATGAGTTCAGAGATGACTGCAGCTTCCCCTTTCAGATTGCGGCCGATGACCGATAATCACTTGCATGCTTCAGAGCAAGAGCAGTTGCTTCGAGATGTTCAAGCCCTTCTGGCGGATACTGAACACAGCGACAACCCTTTATATCCCTATCTCTCGCAATTGTTCAGTCTGAATGAGCGGCAACGGGAACGCCTGTATCGTCTTGTTCGAATATCCGACGGTTACCACGGCATATCGCGAGACCGGAATCAAACGCTGGTGCAGCAATACGACTGGCAATTGCGTCGACTGGAAAAACTCGCACGCATTTCAGACCGCTATCAGAACAGCCTGCGTGAAGTGACCGAAGCGCTGCGAGATGCCTCTCTGCGAGATCCGCTGACCGAACTGGGCAACCGCCGTTTCCTTATGAACCAGCTCAAAGAGGAAACCGAACGCGCGAATTGCGCAGGCACTTCCTATGTCCTGGGCATTTTGGACGTCGATCGCTTCAAGGAAGTTAATGACCGATGCGGGCATGAGGCCGGAGACAAGGTGTTACGTGAAATCGCCTTTGCCATTCAAGGCGCACTGAGAGAGCAAGATCTCTGCGGCCGTTGGGGTGGCGAGGAATTCCTGATCATACTGCCGGAAACCCCCATTGAGTCCGCCTTACCGGTTTTCGAGCGTATGAGTCAGGGTATCAAGCAGATCCAGGTCGATGTTCTTGAGAAACTCGTCTCGGTCAGCATCGGCCTGACGATTTATCAACCTGGCGAGTCCTACTCCAGCACCTTGAATCGGGCCGATACCGCATTGCTGCAAGCAAAATCTGCAGGGCGTGATCTAATCAAAACGCTTTAACCTGGACTTGTACGGGTATTTTTCAGCGCCCACTTGCAGCGGCCACTTTTTTGCAGTTTTAGCCAACCGGGGAGGATGACGCTTGCCTTTGTTGAGAATCACCTAAAACTGACCCACCTTTTGCTGTCTAAAGTACAGCGGTTCTGTGGATTAGGTAAGTTTATTCCGGTCTGCCTCCTCCTTTTTGCTGATTTTCCTGCTGATCTGCTTTTTGCTGCTTTCACTTTGCTTGAATCACCAGGAATCGTTGCCCGTTTCAACAATATGACAATGATGGGTCAGCCGATCCAGTAGTGTGATGGTCATCTTGGCATCTCCAAAGACCTCGGGCCAGTCTGCGAAGGTCAGGTTTGTGGTGATTGCCACGCTGGTATGTTCATAAAGCTTGGCGTTGGGTTATTGAAAATAGCAAAAATAGCACTAGCAAGTCCTTGGACATCTCATTCAGATAGTCGCCAACCCAGTCAGGTTTGATTGCTTGAAGCACCTTTGTGGTCCAGCGTTTGTTCTTTGGATACCTCGTCAAGGACATATCTCCATGGGCACACTGATGGGTACACCGGTAACGCGCAACAGGACGCACTATTTTATTGCATGGGGTGCAAGGGATAGTGAGTTCGAATCCCACCGTCCTGACCATACATATCAAGGGGTTACAGTTCAAAAGACTGTAACCCCTTGAACATTTCTGCTCATGCACATTTTTTATCCCTAGTTTGTCCCTGGCCAGGCGACACAGTGACTTCCTCTGAAAAAAACGCTTTTGACGTGAACAGAGCAGTCGAGTCCACCATGGCTCTGCACCGTTCGGCCAGATTTGAGGGCCATGGCAGTGATGTCACACAAAAGGTCGGTGATAATTGGATCTCGTCACCAAAGACGACTTTTCCGATCATTCCGTCCGTTGTGACGAGAGTTCAGCTCAACGCGCTTGTTCGAGCGCCAGTTCAGCATAGCGCTTGCAGATCGCATTCACGCGGTGCCAGGTCGAATTCACAAGGCGGGCCACGGCTGCAAAGGGCATCTCGCGGCAAAGTGACATCACCAGCGCTTCAAACAGCAGTGTGAAACCTTTGAGCTTGCCTGCTAGACGGCCCTCAGCGGATAGAGCTGGACCTTTTAAATAATGGCATTCAGACTGATCTCACATTCAGGGCATCAGAACCTCACGCTCAGACTTGCGTTCACGCCGTGCTGCTGGTTACCACTGCCAAACTGACCTTCATAGTAAATGCCGAGAGTGGCGTGCTGACTGATCTGCATGTTCAGTCCTGCGCTCACAATGGCTGCATTTCGGGCGATAGGCACACCACTGACCGAGAAGGGTGAGCCCGAGATAAAGGCATTGGTTGAT
>CAZBIN010000181.1:0-2432 GCA_964491995.1 uncultured Orrella sp. | reverse complement strand
GTGACATTTCCGAACGCATGTCGCCATCCGAGAGTCCCGCGCAGTGTTGCCTGCATCTGGCCCATGCTGAACTGCGTATCACCCCGGATGCCGAGTGTGCTGAAGGTTGTGTTCGAGTCAGTACCCTTGATGCTCAGGGCGGCGACACCGCCAGACTCGGCGAAGTCCGGGGTGCTCAGATTGACGTATGCCAGACCGGCAAAGAGCTCAAGACGTGCTGGCCGGAAGTCGATCTGATAGCCAGCCTCCCCGAAGATCTGGACTGAGCGAGCCTGGTAAGACGCCGACAGGTTGTTGCTGAATCCGGAGAAGGCGACTGTGCGGGTTGAGCTCACGTTGTGCCAGCCGTATGTAGCACCGAGTCTCAGCCCAACGGCATCCCACTGCCCACCACCGTACACGCCGAGCGAGTAGGCGTCGATGTCTGCAGCGGAGCTCCAGGCGTCCAGATCAACGGAAGTGCGACTGTAACCGCCAGCCAAGCCCAGTCGCCAGGCACCATCGATCGGTGCATCGACACCCACAAACAGCCCTCTGGTATCCGATGTCAGTCCCGTCGCATTGCCGTTGCTGCTGTACTGTCCCCAGCTTCCAAAGACCTGAGTCCAACCGGTCGCCCCTCGCTCTGTCAGATCCGTGGTGCCAGCACTTCCCGCCACTGCGGACTGTCCATAGGGCTGTTCAGCAAGTCGGGACGCGGCCACACCGTTGAATGCCCCGCGCATCCGGTCAAGCACGGCGTTGCGAACAAAGGTGCTGTTCTGGATCATCGGCGACTGAACAGATGCGTAGAGCTCCCCCGACAAACCTGCCAGCGCAACCGGGATCTGATTGCCGGGGAGGGTAGCCAGTGCCGGAAAGAAATCCGCTGCAGCGCCAGTGGGCCGAATGCCCGCTGCCGGACGGAATGAGTCGAGCGCACTTCCGACTGCATTCTCATTGTCGGTTGCCGTGATGCCAGCCTCACCGAGGTTGCCATAGCTCGCAGGTGTGACCACGAGATCGATCGACTGCGGTGCATAAAGCAGATCCATCCGGGTGCCCGGAGGCAAACCTGCGCCAGGTTGCTGCAGACCATCAAAACCGCCTAGCACGCCACCCTGAGCCGTGACGATGCCCGCGAATCGCTGACCGATCATGGGGGTAAAGTTGTTGTTGGCAGGTGGCGTGATACCGCGAAGACGCACATCGACCGTTCCAGCCGCAGTGAAAGTGTTGCCGGACCCGAGCACGAGCGTGCGGTCATAGTTTCCTGGACCGGAACCCGTTGCCGGACCGTCTACTTCGATTTCCAGTGTGCTGCCAGTTGTCATGGTCACCGGAGCAAGAAACGTCAGCGTTCCAGGTGAGCGTCCCGGCGCCAGACGACCCTCAATTCGGCTCGCGCTGGCAATCGTGCCTGTTCCACCCAGCGTGCCACCCAATCGCACGGTCAACGGTCCGCCTGACAGCGGGCCGTTGACCATGAGCCGGCCATTGACCACTTCGACTCCCTCATCAAAACGCCCACCCGCGGCAAGCGTCAGTGCGCCACTGCCCTGCGTCAGGAGCTTGCTGCGTGCGCTGATGAAGTTTGTCAGCACCAGCGAATCGCTGCGTGAGAACGACAGCTCGGCTGGTTGCGGGACAAACTGCGCGGCATACCAGCCGATCCCTTGATAGCCGAGATCAGTATCTTGCAAGACGGCGTTCAGATTGCCATTAAAAAGGTACTGTCCGGTACTTGCATCGTAGAACCGGTAGAAGGCGTCGGCACCCGGCCAGGCACGGTCAAACGCACCGAATATGCGACCTTCGTCCTGCCAGGCTGGGTTGTTGTCCAGCGCAGTCTGCTCGCCCACATCCATTGTGTAGATCCGCGCGCCAGTCTCCTGATTCAGATAGGACTTGACGTCACTCACACCGGGTCGGGCGGGTTCGTTGGCAAACGGAATATCCACCAGATCCTGCCCTGCATTCACGAGGTTGGCCGCGACGATGGAACTCGATGTCAGCGTCTCGGCGCCAGCGGGGTTGCGTAGCCGCAGTACGACTGGCAGGTCATCGTCTTGATCGTAATCAGTCAGTGCCTGACCGGCGTAACTGACCGTCCCGTCGTCATCCAGACTCAGAGCAATTGCAAACTTCTGTTGCAAGGCCGGTTTGGTGTAAACCGTGCCAGGCGTGGGCGTGCGGCCCGGACCACCCGGGTTGTAAATGTCGGTATAACCGGGTTCTGCCGAGGTGGGAATCTCGACCCATTGCAGCAGGCGAATTGCGTCCTCATCTCCCTTGAGGACAATGTCGAAATAGTTGTCGTGATCTTCGAAGTAGTAGGCGCGATCCGGCTGACCTTCTACAATCGGGCTTTCAAGCGGCGGGCCCACTTCAGCCCATCTCATTACACACAACTTTAGAAACGTGGCGTAACATACTGACTTTGTATTGAGTTG
>CAZBIN010000180.1:0-6231 GCA_964491995.1 uncultured Orrella sp. | reverse complement strand
CCTGCCCTTTGCGCTTTCTGGTTGTGCATTGCAAGAAAGATTGGCGCAAATTACAGCGTCGATCAGTCAGGCCCAAGAAGCGGTGGATGAACAATACGTCCACTTCAAGGGTCAGGTTTCCGACGATACGGTGCGACGGGCGGCACAACAGGTGGATCGTCCATGGCTTGTGGGGCGGCCATTACCCTTGTCTCGCGAGGTCACTTTGCCGCTTGCCCTGAGGGCTGACGTCAAGACCACCTTGGTGTTTTCTTCAGAGCCAAAACCATTGCCAGTGATTGCTCAACGCATTTCAAAAGCGACGGGTATACCTGTGCATGTCAAACCCGAGGCGCTACTGCCCCAAGAGCGTTTCATTCCGCGGTTGGCCGGGTCTGATAACACGTCAGGCGCAGGGGCCGTTCTGTCTGCTTCGGCAGTTTCTTTCAATGATGAATCAAAACCGTTGTCGCAGATCCTTGACCGCATCGGCGCCTCTTTGGGCGTCAGCTGGCGTTACGAACAAGGGCGAATCGAGTTTTACCGCACTGAAACGCGCATTTTTAATATCCGTGCGTTAGCTCAGGCCGCGCAATCAGAAGCGTCATTGGGGGCAAATCGCAGTGGTCAGGAGCAAGGTTTTGCCAGCAGTTCCAATACACGCCTGCAAACCACCAAAGTTGACTTGATGAGCGTTATCAAAGCTCGTATTGAGCCTTTTCTGACGCGTGCAGGCATCGCTGTGGCTCAGGAAGGTGCCAGTGCATTGGTTGTCGTCACAGATACGCCCGATGTATTGAGACAAATTGCGTCTTATCTTGAACATGAAAATCTGGCATTGACACGCCGTATCCGTCTGGTTTTTGAAGAGGTGACACTTGTCAGTCGCGACAATGCAGAGGCAGGCTTTGACTGGGATCTGGTCTTTACCAGTGCCCGTATGGCTGCTTCTGCTGCCTCTGCCGGCTCAGCGTTGGCAGAGGCAGCGAACCTGGGCGTGGCCTTGGCCGATGGTCCGTTTAAAGGATCCGAGGCCATGATCAAGGCGCTGGGGCAGGTGGGTCAGGTTGTCAGGCGCAGCAGTGTGCCGGTACTGACCTTGAACAGGCGTCCGGTAACGCATGCCGTCAGAACCACATTCTCGTATATCGACAAGGTTCAGACCACGGCATTAGGTCATGGCGTTGACAGCAGCTTGCCCACTGTATCGGTCAGCCAGAAAGAGGAAACCGTGGGTTCTTTGCTGACTTTAGTGCCTGATGCACAAGAGAACGGGCAGATTTTGCTGTCTATGGCCTATGACAATACAGTGGCTCAACCCCTCAAGTCAGTGACATTCGGAGATGCGGCTAATCCATTGCAATTACAGCAAGTCACTATTGATGGCAACGGCACGGTACAACAGCTGGTATTGCAGCCTGGTCAACCTGTGTTGGTATCCGGTTTTGACCGGACTCAAGAGGAAATTGATACGCGTCGGTTGAACCCGGGAATGCCGATGATTTTTGGCGGAAGTGATCGCGCGGCCGCCCAGGCACTCAAGACGGTGATCATTATCACGGCCCAGGTCGAGGAGGGTTTCTGATCATGTCAATCGATGGGGTCCGGGTAGTGAGGGTCAATGGTATTAATCTGGTGTTCGGTATGGATTGGTTGCCATTGCTCGGTGGCAATTTACGCCAGCAAGCTGTTGTCAATGCGCGCAAGTATGGTGCGAGTCACGCGGTCGTTGCCTCCGAGCATACGGCGGCGATGGGGCTGGTGCGCCTGCCGCCAGACTATCGTCAAAAAAGCGAAGTTTATTATTCAGCCGCGCAAGCTGTGGCGATCTTGCATCCCGCCGGAACCGTCATCATGCTGGTTTGTCTTGAGCCCGATATATGGTGGCTTGTCGGTGTTCATGAAGGGGCGGTGGTTGCACGCACAGACTTGCTCTTCAGTAATCCCCATGAGGCAACGGCCATCATGGCGGAGTTGCAATCCGCCTATGCGCATGCGCGTGTTATTGATCAAAGGAGTGCGGTACACCTCGTTCAGGGGCCAGAGGATTTGTCTCGGGTTGTTGACAAGCGTGCTTTGCTGTGGCGAGTTCGGCATTACCGGGGCATTGCCCGTATCTTGGGCTTGTTGCTGCTGTGCCTTGTACTCGGGGGAGTGTTCTGGTCGAGCGAAGACTGGCGTGATTTGTTCGGCTTTACCAAGGCTGGCCCTGAACCCCTGAGTGCCGTTGAGCAATGGCAGGCGTGGGAGCAGTCACGAAATGCATTAGCACAGGGCATTCATATCCATGGCGTGGTCGGGATGCAGCGCTTGCTGGATTCGATCCATCAAGTACCGGTTTCGCTGGTCGGATGGCACCTGAGCCAGATCGACTGTTTACCGCACAGCATTCATTGGCGTTGTAATGCGATCTACCGGCGCGTCTATCGTGAGGCTGATAATCAGGGCTTGATTGCGCAGGCACCAGCCAGTTGGCGTCTGCACTTTCCGGATGTTAATTCGGTTGAAGCCGAGTGGCTTGTCGATCAATCCACCGTGGTGCTGTCCCAGAGCATTCTGGATGATGCTCACAGGTCAGATCGTATGTGGCTGAGCAGTTTGCAGCAAATCAGTGCTGCTTTTGTGACCTTGAAAGCCACTCCGGCAACAGAGGTGGTGATCAGCGCACCCGTTGATCGTCAAGGGTTGGCCGTAGCCAAGCCAGCAAAGTTCAGGCTTTACCAGCGACGGCAATTGCACGTCGATGGTCCTTTGCGATCTTACAGTTTGTTACTGGCGAATCTTGCCGGAGTACGCTGGAAAAAGTTGACATTGACAGTCAAGGCGCTTGATCAGCCGACATTGTTAAAGAGTCGTCTTCATTTATCCGGTCAGGGAGAGCGCTATGAATGGCAAATCTAGCGTTGTTGACGGGGTACTCAGGGCCTCAAGCTTGAGTCGGCGGATGTTTGGGCGACTCATGAGTCTGGTGATCGGTGTGTCTTTTATGTCGTCACACACGGCAGAGGCTTCGACGCCGGATAGGCAAGATCAAGCCCCGGCGATACTTCAGCATGATCTTCCCAAGGATCAAATGCTCGTACGTGAGCTGATGCGACTGGATGCTGAGTTGGCATTGTCCCGCCTGCAAAAGACCTTGTCCAATGCGTCTAAAGAGACTCAGCAGGTCTCATCAAGAGAACGGAACCAGGGGGAGGGCCGTTCGGATCCAAGGCTGGTTGCGATTTATGGGGTGGGGCAACAGCTTTTGGCCGAGGTGTCCTGGTATGGTCAATCTTATGTTTTCCTTAAAGGCAGAGCGGGTCCCGTGGGACGAAATTCCGCGGTGACCTTGCGATTGAAATCGCTCAACCCACGCTGCGCGACATTTGAAGAAAAAGAGCAGCGGTTTGAACTATGCCTGAACTTAACAGACCACGGAGACTAGGCATGATGAAAGCGCCATGGCATCTTGATTTCCGGTTTTCAGGGTATCGCCTCAGCGATGTGTCGTATCCCGACAGTCGTTTCGACCACACTCATGCCGTCACCATCGCCAGTGCTGATGACTTGCACCTGGTGCAGCCCCCTATCCATCACTCCTTGAGTGTTGAGTTGGGCGTCGAAAAGTTGGCTGCCAGGTTATGTCCTGTCGAGCTCGTTGATGGTTCTGTTGCCATTCTTGCCTTGGCCGAACATGTTGGAAGCGATCAGGCTGACGAGCTGGCACGTCGCGTGATCCAGGCAGGAAAACGCCTTGCCCAGCCTCAGCGTTATGTGTTGGCCGGCCCTTTGCTGCTGTCTATTGCGCGTCATCAGTGGACGGGGGCGGCACTTGAGTCAGGTCATCCAAAGTCTGTCGAGTCTGTACCAGCGTTGGCGGGTGCGTTCCAGGACATGGTCGAGTGGGGCGTGCGTCACGGTGCCAGCGATGTGCACTTCAATGTCCATCTTGATCAGGCTGATTCAGAAGTCAGGTTCACCCTGCAGGGACGTTATATCGCCCCCGAGCGGTTTCGACGTATACCGACCACGACGCTTTCCGAGATGCTGGCAGTGGCCTGGATGGATATTCGAGGAGGTAACGGCGCTGTGTTCGATCCTACCATCGAGCAGCAAGGTGCGCTTGTACGTACGGTCGATGGGCGCAGTATTTTGTTGCGATGGGCGTCCATGGCTTCTGAACGTGGTCCGAGCGTCTGTTTGCGTTTGCTCGACCGAACTCGTGCGCGGGAATCAGGCTCTCTGGAAGCGTTGGGCTATCTGTCTCATCAGGCCCGGATGATTGAGCGTTGTATGGCGACCGATGGGGGCGCAGTGGTATTTGCCGGTACGGTGGGCTCTGGCAAGTCGACCACCCTGGCTTCCCAGATTGCTTCACTACCGCCTGATCGCAAGGTGATGACGCTTGAGGATCCCGTCGAATATTTCATACCTGGCGCGGTGCAAAACACCATTAGTCGAGATCCTGCCAAATCACATCACGACGGATTTTCAGCCAAATTGCGCGCTTTGAAGCGTTCTGCAATGACAGATGTACTGCTGGGTGAGGTGCGAGATCGGGAGACCGGTGAGGCTTTCATGGATCTGGCCAGCTCGGGGGTGAATGTTTATACCACCACCCATGCACCGTCAGCATTGCTGGTGCCCGAGCGGCTCGCATCCTCTGTCGTCGGTGTTTCCCGGGACTTCCTCGCCACGCCCGGAATTCTCAAACTCGTGGTTTATCAAGCGCTGGTGCCAAGTCTTTGTCCGCATTGTGCCGTTGATTTCACTCAGGCGTGTAAACAGCTTCGGTTCGAAACATTTGCCTCGAAAGCCATACTTGATGATGCCCGTCAGGTACTGGGCGATCGATTCGAGGGTGTCAGATTTCGCAATGAAGAAGGGTGTGCTGTCTGTCAGGCGAAAGGGCATCCCACGCTGGCTGGTTATACCGGTCGTACAGTGATTGCCGAGTGTTTTGAACCCGGCACACATCCAGGATATCTGGCCAGTATTCGCCTGGCGGATACCAGCGGCTTTCTTCCTCTTGATCTGGTCCATGGCAACGCTGAGTCAGATATTGGATGCATGGTTTCTACCTGGTCTTGCGCCGCCTTTAAGGTTGCGGCCGGGCAGGTTGACCTGTTTGACGCCGAACGCCGATTCCAGGCATTTCAACACCTGGCACACGCACGTCGTCCATTTCCCGGGGGACATGTCTGATGCCCCGGTTTGATCGTCCACTGCAGCAATTACATGGGTTGCGCAATCTGTTTGATGTTTGGTCATTTCGTCGCCAGCGCGCTGATTATTTCGAATACCTTTCTGATTTCATGCGTTCCGTGGCCGGCCATCGCACCCTTAAAGATATCTTCGAGCAAGATGCGCATCGCTATGGGCCGCGTACCACCCGCGGACGCTTGTCGGCGCAATGGGCGCGGGCCTATCCAATGGCCGGAGGAGATCTGTATGCCACTTGGCGTGGCACGTTCCCTGAGAATGAGTTAGTGATTGTGAGGGTCGCGCAACTATCCGGAAATGCGTCCTTGATTGACACGTTGGCCGATCTTTCACAGGCCCAGCGGCTTGTCAAGCAGTCTAGCGAGGTGCTCATCAGCACGCTGGCGACTGCGCTGGCAGCCTTGCTGGTCTGGGTCGCCATGGTTTTGCTGGTGCCTGTTTTTACGGTCCCTCGTTTACAGGACGTTTTTAGTTCGGTTCCGTCTGCCTACTACGGGGCAGCAACCCGCCAGCTTTTTGCATTTTCAGCATGGGTTTCAGCTTGGTGGGGTTGGGTGATCGTCTGGATAACGGGATGCCTGGTCCTTGCTGCCTGGAGCTTTTCCAATTTGGTGGGGCCGTTGCGTCGCTGGCTGGAACCCGTCCTGTTTTGGCGTTTGTACAGGTGTGTGGCTGCAATTCGTTTTCTGTCCGTCTTGCACGTTGTTTTGAATCAAAACGAGGCGGGGTCAACGCAACTGCGTACCGCGATTGCGTTGCTTAGTCGGGGCGGTTCACGCTGGAGCCTGTGGCATTTGAGACGAATGACTGAACGCATTGATCGTGGATGGGTTGGTGCTGCCACTTTTGATACCGGGTTGTTCGACCGTTCTCTGTATTGGTACTTGCAAGACATGTCGGTCACGCGAGGTCTGGTTGCGGCACTGGGTTTATGCAAATCGCGTCTGGCTGGGCATTTCATGCAAACGGTCGGGAAACAGGCTGCGGCAGCCCGCTGGGTCATGTTGTTGTGCTGCGTCGCTTCTTTGCTTGGGTTGGGTCTATGGC
>CAZBIN010000179.1:0-6263 GCA_964491995.1 uncultured Orrella sp. | reverse complement strand
ATCGCAGTGGCAACAAGATCAGATCATCAAAATCCACCGCCTGATAGGCCTTGAGGGTTGCCTGATAGCTGTAATAGACCCGCGAGGCATCCACCTCGCCGGTTTCGCCCGCCAGCACGGCGGCCTGGTCCGGGTCGAGCGCAGCATTCTTCCACAGGGAGATGACTTGCTGCAGGTGTTTCAAACGACCTCGATCGGTGGTCTGAACGATGGCCTGTATCAAACCCAGGGCATCCTGGGCATCCAGAATGGAAAACTCTCGCTTGAGCCCCAGGGCACGGGCTTCTTCACGCAAAATCCTGACCCCCAGCGAGTGGAAGGTACTGATCGTCAGTCCCTTGGCTTTGGCCTTGCCCAGCAGGGATTCGAGGCGTTGCGCCATCTCTGCCGCCGCTTTATTGGTAAAGGTCAGCGCATAGATGTGCCGGGGAGAATAGCCGCATTCTTCGATCAGATAAGCGATCTTGCCGGTGATGACCCGTGTTTTACCCGAACCGGCACCAGCCAGCACCAGACAAGGCCCGTCCAGATAGTGAACTGCCTCTTGTTGTGCAGGATTCAACGGAATCAACGAACTCAACGTCACCGCTCCTATTTCGATGTATCCGGCCTTAGATCTCCAGCGGATCGACTTCGATCTGCCAGCGCAACGCGCCTGCGCCATGACGTGATCCCAGCAGCGGTAGCCAGTTGTCCAGCATCCTGTGCAACAGGACTCTGGATTCAGACTCGATCAGCAACTGGGCTCTGCATTGACCCGCCACACGCACGACTCGGAGTGCGACGGCATCGTACAGCATGACAGCACCTTCCAGACCCTGCGCCTGCAACCACGCCTGCGCACTATCGCGGGCCTGCTCCAGAAAAGCCATGGCCACGGGCAGCTCTCGTGCCTGCGCCGTCAGCAACGCCTGGTAGCTCAACGGCGGAAGGCCGGCCTGTTCACGCTCGGCCAGCTGGGCATCGGCAAATCCTTCATAGTCGTGCTTTAGCAAGGCTCTGTAGACAGGCTGCTCCGGATAGTCGGTCTGCACAATCACCAGGCCATGGCCCGTATGACGGCCCGCTCTGCCGGCGACCTGCACCAGTTGCGCAAACAGGCGCTCGGGTGCCCTGAAGTCCTGAGAAAACAGGGCAGCATCCGGATTGAGCACCACCACCAGCCCCAGATTGACGAAGTCATGGCCTTTGGAGACCATCTGCGTGCCCACCAGGATATCGACCTCGCCGGTATGGACATGATCGAACAGCTTCTGTGCAGAGCCTTTAAGACGTGTGCTGTCGGCATCGATACGAACAATGCGTCGCTCGGGAAACAAAGACTGCAGATACTCCTCAAGCCTTTGCGTTCCACGCCCCATGGGCTGCAGGTCCTGGTCTCCGCATTCGGGACAGGCGCGCGGCACTGCACGCTGTGCGCCGCAGTGATGGCAGTGCAGACGCATTTTGCCGGGTGTCTTGTGCAGCACGGTAAACACACTGCAGTGATCACAATGGCTCACCCAGCCACAGCTGCCGCAATGCAGTACCGGTGCATAGCCTCTGCGGTTCAGATACACCAGCACCTGTTGCCCGCTGTCGAGGGTTTGCTGCATCGCCTTGATCATCTGGGGTGAAACGCCCTGCTCGAGCTTGAGTCTGCGGGTGTCAACCAGGCGCACTTCCGGCAGGGGAACCGTCAGCGCGCGACTCGAAAGACGCAAACACTGATAATTGGAGCGCTTGGCATGCCACCAGGACTCGAGCGAAGGTGTTGCCGAACCAAGAATGACCGGCGCGTCGTGTTGCCGGGCACGCCAGACCGCAAGATCACGCGCCGAGTACCGCAACCCATCCTGTTGCTTGTAAGAAGTGTCGTGCTCCTCATCGACCACGATCAGATCGATCTTTACGAGGGGAGCGAACACCGCCAGACGGGTCCCCAGCACCACGCGCGCCCGTGAGTCCAGGGTCGCCACCCAGCCGGCTGTGCGCTGACCATCGGTCAAACCGCTGTGCATCACGACAACTTCATGCGGTGCGACGACATCACACAGCCTCTGGCCGAGCGCTGCCGCAAACTGTGGTGTCAGGTTGATCTCCGGGACCAGAAACAGCACCGTGCCGCCACGCGAAAGCACTCGCATCGCAGCCTGCAGATAAACCTCGGTCTTGCCGGCGCCGGTCACGCCAAACAGCAGAAAGGCTTTGAAACCCGAGGATTGTTCGATCTCGCGCAGAACCGTCAACTGATCCTCGGTCAGACGTCTCGGCGCCGGTGCATCGAGCGTGGAGCTGGTCATGGCAAAGTCAACCGGCTGATCGACAGGCATGGAGGGCACCACCACAGACGGCACCACCACCGACGCCTGCGCCTTGGCCGCCAACCTGGCATTCCTGGCAGCTTCTTTCTCCAGTCGCTTGCGCAGGCGGATCACCGGTCCACCATCTTGCCGTTTGCCGTTGTAGGCACTGACGCTTCTGAGCGGCACTGGCAGTGCCGGCAGCATCACTTCGCCAAGCGGTCGGTGGTAATACGAGGCGGCAAACCGGGCGAGTTGTATCCAGCTCTCTGGCAAGGCTGGCAAGTCATCAAGCACCTGAATGACGGTTTTGATCTGCTCCGCAGGCAGGCTCGGTTCACGCTCAACCGAAAGCACGATGCCGACGAGATGACGTGTGCCAAACGGCACAATCACCCTCTGACCGACGCTGCACGGCACCTGGACTTCGTACTCGAACAGACCCTCCAAGGGCACATCGAGCGCGACCTGGATCCATTGCCTCGAACTGCCGCTCGACTCGTCTGGACTCAAATCTGAAGCTTCGATTACGACACCCTCTTAAAGTGAATTCTTGAGTTCGCTGCTAATCCACGGCGCCAGCGATACTTTTACGACTCAGTCATCCGCCTGTGGATAACTTTGGGGAAAACCGTGTGGGAATCATGTGCACGGTTGTTGTCAAGATACAGTGCAACAACTAGCACAGTTTGTATTTTTAATCTTTATTCAATAAAAACAATGAATTAACAGCAACTATTACACTTCAAACAAACCAACTGCGGGATATCACCAATACCACATGCTTTTGTGTATAACTTGAAAAAAACTCACAGCACGGCCACACCTAATTCAAGATTTGTGGTATTTACGGCTGTAGGCGTGAACTTCATCGACCAGCGCTGCCACCACCTCGGGCGGGGTGAACTGGGAAATTCCATGCCCAAGATTGAAGACGTGACCGCCTTGTCCGACCGGACCAAATGCATCGATCACGCGACGAGCCTCCTGCCTGACAGCAGGTTCCGGGGCAAACAGGGCCATTGGATCGAGGTTACCCTGCAACGCCACTCTGTCACCCACCTGCGCCCGCGCCTTGGCCAGATTGACCGTCCAGTCCACGCCCAGTGCATCACAACCCGTCTGGGCGATCTGGTCCAGCCACAGGCCACCGCCTTTTGTGAAAAGAATCACGGGAACACGCGACTCGCCAGAGCCGGTGCGCAAGCCATTGACCACCTGCTGCATGTACGCCAGTGAAAACGCCTGGTACATGCCATCGGGCAAGACACCACCCCAGCTGTCAAACAGCATCAGGGCCTGCGCACCCGCATCGATCTGGGCATTCAGATAGTCAATGGTTGCCTGTGCATTGATCGTCAGAATATGGTGCAGAAGATCCGGGCGCGCATACATCATGGTCTTGATCTGCCGGTACTCGCGCGTGCCCTGCCCTTCAATCATGTAGCAGGCAATCGTAAATGGGCTGCCAGCAAAGCCGATCAAGGGAACCCTGCCGTCCAGCTCCCTGCGAATCATCGCAACCGCGTCAAACACATACTGAAGGCGGCTCATATCTGGCACGGACAACGCCATCACATCGCGCTCATCGTGCAACGGGCGTTCAAACTTCGGCCCCTCACCCTGGATGAAGGTCAGCCCGAGGCCCATGGCGTCCGGAACGGTCAGGATATCGGAAAACAGAATCGCTGCATCGAGCGGAAATCGCTCCAGCGGCTGCAATGTCACTTCGGTGGCCATCTCGGGACTTTGTGCCAACCCCATGAAAGAACCTGCCTTCTGACGGGTCTGTCGATACTCCGGCAGATACCTTCCCGCCTGTCGCATCAACCACACAGGCGTGTACGGAACGGCCTGGCGCTTGAGTGCCCGCAGAAAAATGTCATTCTTCAAAGGGGCGAAGCTGGCGGAGGAGTCTGTCGATGTCGTCACGGCGTGAGGTGCAGCAATAGGTTGAAGAGCCAGAATGGAAAACCGAATAGAAAAACCGGAATGTAACAAGGGACCCGAACAAGAGAACCGACGGGAGAACGGAACCGGGCCCCGTGTCTTGTCCTGAATCACCGGTACCTCGATTGTAACCTTGGCTCGCCGTGGATCGATCTCAGCCTTGAATGTGACGGGTGTGTGAAGCGTCGTCGTGGTCTCGTTCGCCTCTGAACTCTGCGGCATCGATCTGGTGTTTGCGCATGATCTCCCAGAATGCCCGCCGGTTCTTACCCGAAGAAGCGGCCGCACGGGCGACATTGCCATGTTGCTTCGCAAGGGCATCCCGGACATACTGCCGCTCGAACTGCGCGATCAGCTGTGCCTTGGCTTCGCCGAAGTTATGGAAGCTGCCTTCGGATACTTTCTTCAATCCGCCGGTCCCGCGGTGATGCGTCGGTGTGGCGTCACTGGCACGCGCGCGCAAAGAACCGCTGACGAACCCACCGGCCGACCCACCCGAGATGCCATCCGAGGACCCGCCCGACCACCTTTCAGACTCCATCAACATGCGCGCACGCTGACGGCTCGACGCCTCGAGCGAGTCTCTGATCGTGTCTCTCAGGGACACTCGCATAGGTGCCCTGGAGATGGCACACAGGATGCGGGCGCGCAACTCTTGCGGATGAACCGGCGTCTGAACGAAGTCCAGCATACCCAGCTCAAGCAGATCGATCATGCCGCCGGCCTGAATCTCGTGCAACACACCAATCAGCGGAATGTTCGGTCCGCGCGGGATAGAGGCCAGCAACCTGCGAGTCCATGCCAGCGTTTCACGTGAGACCGGCACCAGCAAAGCATCGTAGCGGCGCAGACGAACCGCGGCCTGATACAGAACATCACTGCGCAGCTTGACCCCGAGCCGGTCACTGGCCGCGTCAACGAATTCACCAGACTGTTCCCACTCCAGATCATGCAGATAGATACGGGCAAGTGCAGACACCGAGGCCGCGATCTGAGGCGCAAACCAATGGTGGTTGATCTGCTGATGCAAGATGGCGAGATCGACTTGCTGACGCATGGATGAACCCCATAAACAGAAAAGCCCTCTAGCCTATCGGCTCGAGGGCTTCTGATCTATTCGGAATTCACGCAGATCAGTGGGTACTCTTGTTCGCTCTGAGTTTGCGCGCTGCCATGGCCTGAGCCGCCAGCATTTCGAGCTCGGCCTGAACCACGGCAAGCTCATCCTTGCTCTTGACTTTGCTCAGACTGTCTTCGGCACGACGACGTGCCTCGATCGCCTTGGCTTCATCAAGATCGCTAGCCCGGATCGCTGTGTCAGACAACACCGTGACGTGTCCTGGCTGAATCTCCAGCAAACCACCCGCCACAAAAATTGACTCTTCCGAACCATCCTCAAGCACAATTTTTACGGTGCCAGGGCGGATACGGGTGATCAGCGGCGTGTGCCCGGGGAGCACACCGAGCTCACCCGCTTCACCAGGCAAAGCCACAAACTTGGCTTCGCCCTGGAACAGGGATTGCTCGGCACTGACAACATCCACTTTAATCGTGCTCATACTCAAATCCCCTTACTGGAGGGTCTTGGCTTTCTCGAAAGCTTCATCGATAGAGCCGACCATGTAGAACGCCTGCTCGGGCAGCGCATCGCACTCGCCGTCGACAATCATCTTGAAGCCGCGGATGGTCTCTGACAAGGGAACGTACTTGCCGGGCGAACCGGTAAACACTTCTGCGACGTGGAAAGGCTGCGACAAGAAACGCTGGATCTTGCGAGCACGGGCCACCGCCTGCTTGTCTTCAGGCGACAGCTCGTCCATACCCAGGATGGCGATGATGTCACGCAATTCTTTGTAACGCTGCAGAGTCTGCTGAACGCCACGGGCCACGTTGTAATGCTCTTCACCCACCACGTGTGGATCAAGCTGGCGGCTGGTGGAATCGAGAGGATCCACTGCGGGGTAAATACCGAGCGCTGCAATGTCACGCGACAACACGACGGTGGAGTCCAAGTGGGCGAAGGTCGTGGCA
>CAZBIN010000178.1:0-6265 GCA_964491995.1 uncultured Orrella sp. | reverse complement strand
TGTACTTCTTGGCGATCGAAATCACAAGTCGCAGGTTTGCCTCCGTCATCTCGCGCTTGGCCTTGCGAGCTTTGGCTTCGCCAGTGGCCATACGCTTGTTGACGTCTTTGAGATCTTTCAGAGGCAAAACCACCCTTGATTGAAGGTCTATGAGCTTTTGCTGCAACTCCTGAACTGCCGGAACATGACGCTCCAGCACCTCCGAGTAAGGATGTCCTGCTGCGACTTCCTGAAGCACCCAGTCCAGATTCGTTTCATGCCCAGGGAACGCCTTGATGAAATAAAGACGCGGCATACCAGCGCGCTCTACGCAGGTATAGAGCACTGCTCGCTCAAGCTCGCGAACTTCCTCGACCTGACCACGCAAGGTATCGGCAAGACGCTCAACCATCTTGGCCGTAAAACGAATGCCCATCATCTCTTTCTGAATGGCATCTTGCGCTGTCAGGTAACCACTGGATCGGTAACCTTCACGCTGATAAGCCTGACGCATCTTCTCAAACTGTTGCGACACAATATTGAATTTTTCAAGTGCCTGTTTACGAAGATCCTCGAGCTGTTTGCTGCTCATTCCGCCAGCTGGCCCATCATCACTCTCTTCACTTACACCCGCGCCAGCATATTCAGACCCATCATCCGGATCAACAAGTCCATCAACGATCTCATCAATCTGAGCCGACCCGTCAAGCACTCGCTGAACATGAGCGAGAATCTCATTGATCGTGGTCGGGCAGGCCGAAATCGCCATCACCATATGCTTCAGACCATCTTCAATGCGCTTGGCAATTTCAATCTCACCCTCGCGGGTCAACAACTCCACAGTGCCCATCTCACGCATGTACATGCGCACAGGATCTGTGGTGCGTCCGAAATCGGAGTCCACAGTGGTAAGAGCTGCATCAGCTTCATCTTCGACGTCATCATCACTGCTAGCCATCGGAGCGTTCTCGTTCATGAGCAGTGTCTCGGCATCAGGAGCCTGATCGTACACAGCAATGCCCATGTCGCCAAACGTGCTGATGATGCCATCAATGGCCTCAGCATCGACGAGGTCATCGGGCAGATGATCGTTGATTTCCCCATAAGTGAGGTAACCCCGATCCTTGCCAAGCTTGATCAGTTGCTTGAGGCGGTTTCTACGCGCTTCATATTCCTCCGGTGTCAACGGTCCCTTGGAGATGATGTCACGAGGATCACCCTTACCACGCTTGCCGCGCTTGACGGGCTTGATATCAGGGATAACTTCGCCTTCATCATTGTCAATACCGTCATCAAAATCCTGATCTGCATTTGCATTCTTGGCAGGCCTACCAGGACGACGTCCCGTCGACTTGGCAGCACGCTTTTTAGGGACCGGAGCCTCATCCAGATCCGCGTCGATATCGTCATCATCAGTCACTCGCACGGCCTTGGCCTTGCGTTTGATCGTAGCCTTTTCTGTGGCATCGGCTGACTTGACAACTTTGCCTGCTGGTCGCACTGTCTTGGTAGCCTCGGCTGTCGTCACACCAGCGGCGGTCGCTTTGCGAACCACCCTGGAAGCCACCTTGGTTGAGACTTTGCTCGGAGCTTTGGTAACAACCTTGGTCGCCAAGGATACCTTCGCAGTCTTGGATGCAACCGTCTTGCTAGATGTTTCGGTGTCGCCGCTTGGCGCTTTCTTTGAGTCTGACGTCATAATATCCTTCGAACTTTTACTTGCGGTCGCAGCACGCCGCAGGCTCTGCGACGTTTTATTGCCTGTCGCGATTGATGCGGAATCTTGTAGCTGAGGGGTCTGCGGATCTGGATGCGTTAACGACTTTGTCCTGCTCGCTCGCTGTGATGCCGTTTTTTCGGCAAGCACTTTGGATTTTGCGGAGGTCTGGCGTCGTGTCGTCGTCATCATTGCCCTTCATGTGAGTCATGTGAAACGTACTTTTACAACCTGCAATCGTGCCCTATACAAAGCATGAACTGATACTAGCAGAAGCCCGAATCCAGCCACTACGATAAGTGAGCTTGAAACCAACTAGTCATGAACCAGTGCAACTGATCACCAAGCCAGCCACATCATCTTCTTCTTTACATTCCAAGGAAAATTCCCCGCACCCACTTCAAACGTACTGCATTGACGCTGAAAGTCAGGGGGCTTGTCAATCTCGCTAGCATGAGCGGATACAAGGGCGCCCCATCCAAGATGATACGGCTAAGTGAAAATGAGGGGAATTGCTTCGAGAACATGAGAATTAACCTGCCATTGTACCCGAGAACTGAAAGCACCAGACACACGGCTCGAACTTCACTTACTGTTTATTAGACCAGATAACCGGCGCGAAAGTTCCTGATACTGATGTCTTGCTGATTCTGACTCCAGCCCCTGCTCAACCAAGAGCGCTTGCTCGGCCTTGAGACTTTCTATTTCGATGCGCCTAAGCGCATCGTCCCACTCAGCCCTGGGATCTGGCAAGTCGGCTTGGGCCATGAGATCGGCAGACAGACCCTTGAGCACATCTGCCAGGTCAGTGTCCGGATCCGAGGCCTCAATCAGTGCTCCCAAATGGGAAGCAGAACTCGATTGCACCAGCAGTATGAAGTCATGCACAAACTCCAGATGAGCGCCGCGGTCCAAGACCTCAAGTTGCTGCTCACCCACAGATTGAGCTAACTCGGGATGCGCTAACAGCAACGTCAGGAGACGCCGCGCAAGCGGAGTCACTGAGCGTCTGCGGGAAGCCGCTGGCGCGTCAAGCTCTGCCAGCCGATTTGGCGAGCGCGGACTTCGCGACGGAGCAGACACAGCAGACGCCGCGTCAGACGAACTCGGCTCTGACACCACATGGTGCTTGCGCGGCACAGTCACAACAAGTGCCTGCTCGAGCTCCTGTGGTGTCAGCCGAACCTTGTGTGCGAACTCATTGAGGATCTGGCTTTTAATAGCACTTTGAGGAATCTGAGCAAACAAAGGCGCAGCTTCATGGATACATGCCGACCGACCCTCGGGCTCTTCCAGACGATGACGCTGTGCAAGTTCTTGCAACAAAAAGCCTGATAAAGCAACGGACTCCTCGATGCACGCTTGAAACGCTGCCTGACCGAACGCCCGCACATAGCTGTCCGGATCATGCTCTGACGGCAAGAAAAGAAAACGGATCGACAAATCATCACGCAGCATCGGCAAAGCGGCCTGAAGTGCACGCCAGGCTGCACGCCTGCCGGCAGAGTCACCATCGAAGCTAAAGACAATCCTGTCTGTAAATCGCACCAGTTTGCGCAAATGTTCGGGTGTGGTGGCAGTTCCAAGGGTCGCAACGGCATTCTCAATACCCAGCTGAGCAAGGCCAACGACATCCATGTAACCTTCAACAACAATAACTTCACGCGCACGAGAGATTGCCTGCCTTCCCTCCCACAGACCGTATAGCTCACTTCCCTTGTTAAACACCGGTGTTTCAGGCGAATTCAGATACTTGGGTTCACCTTTTCCAATGACGCGACCACCAAACCCGATAAGCTCGCCTTTCTGATTGCGGATCGGAAACATGATTCGCCCTCGAAACCGGTCATAGCGCCGACCATCTTCGGACTCAATGACAAGCCCAGCCTCAACCAGTATGGGATCTTCGTAGCGGGGAAACACCGTGGCGAGAGCCTGCCGATCTTCGGGAGCCCAGCCCAGCCCGAAGCGACCAGCAATCTGCCCTGTCAAGCCCCTACTCTTGAGATAATGGATCGCAGGCGGCACAGAGCGGAGCTGTTTCCGATAGAAATCGTTGGCAGTGTCCAACACTCGCGTGTGAGCATTTCGCTCATCACGACGTTGCGCAGACTGCTGTCGCACGCTCGGGGATTGTTGCTCTTGAGGAATCTGGAGACCGACACTGCTCGCGAGCGTCTCCACTGCCTGAGGAAAACTGGCACCGGTGTGCTCCATCAAAAAGGTGATGGCACTCCCGTGCGCACCGCAACCAAAGCAATGATAAAACTGCTTGGTGGGGCTGACTGTAAACGAAGGAGACTTTTCTTTATGAAAGGGGCACAAACCCAGCAGGTTTGCGCCACCTTTGCGCAACTGCACGTAACGCCCAACGACGTCTACAACGTCGACACGAGACAGCAACGTCTGAATGAATGAGTCAGGAATCAACTCGAGATTAAGTCAAGAGCCTGGACACAGAGAGTTGCGCAAATAGATGCGCCCCCTCATATCAGTACATGCGGGGTGGCAGTTGCTGACTACGAATGCGCTTGTAATGACGCTTGACAGCAGCCGCGAGCTTACGTTTGCGCTCTGCCGTAGGTTTCTCGTAAAACTCGCGCGCGCGCAGCTCAGTCAGAAGACCTGTCTTTTCAATAGTGCGCTTGAAACGACGCAAAGCAGCTTCGAAAGGTTCGTTTTCTTTCAGACGGACAATAGGCATAAAGGTCTTGTGATTACGTTAGTGTTGCAGTTGAATTAGCCCACGACTATAACATACTCTTGCCGTGATGCGCTACGTTTAATGCTGCCTGATGGCATCATGCAAAGCAGGGGCACGGGAAAAACGGACAATCTGAATACTAGCGACGTTCATGTGAATCACGCAATTCATCCAGCGTCAGCGTGTCATAGGATTCAAACGGCTGATGTATCCAGGGATTGCTTTGGAGATACTGCGCATGATAGTCTGGTTTGACAACCGAGTGTGACTTCCACCAGATGACCGCACTGCGCAACTCGGTAATCTTCGGATACGTCGAGAGCAAATGCCCTCGGACTTTGCCAAAGGTCAAACCCGTATCAACCATATCATCAACCAGCAGGACGCGACCTGCCGGACTACCGTAGGCCATCGAGATATAAGGCGCAATATCAAGTTTTCCTTGATCTCTACCGGCATTTTCACGATAACTACTGGCTGACAAAATCGCCAGAGGGAGTCGATACAGGCGTGATAGCACATCGCCCACACGCATCCCCCCCCGCGCCAGACAGATGATCTGATCGAACTCCCATCCGGACTGGTGTATCGTCAAAGCAAGCGTCTCCGTGAGACGATGATACTGATCCCAACTGATCCAGATGTCTTCCGCGGTGTCTGCAGGCTGAGACATCAATCACCCCTTGAATGGATGACGCAACAGGATGGTTTCATCACGATCCGGACCTGTCGAAACCATATCGATCGGCACCTCGCAAACCTCTGAAATACGCATCAGATACCTTCTTGCGTTTTGTGGCAGCTTATCAAAGTCCGTAACACCGACAGTCGACTCAGACCAGCCTGGCATCTCCTCAAAAACCGGCTCCGCCTGGCTGACCGCATGCGCCCCAAAAGGCAGCAATTCGGTGAACTGACCGTCAATCCGATATCCAACACCCAGACTGATAGACTCAAGTCCATCCAAAACATCAAGCTTGGTGATACAGAGGCCACTGACGCCATTGATCTGGACGGAACGTTTCAACGCCGCTCCATCAAACCAGCCACAGCGACGTGGACGACCCGTCACGGACCCAAATTCTTTACCGACACTGGCCAGTCGCGCGCCAATATCATCCTCAAGCTCCGTCGGGAATGGTCCGGAACCCACGCGAGTTGTGTAAGCCTTGGTAATACCCAGAACGTAATTCAATGACTGAGGACCAACACCCGCACCCGCTGCTGCTGCGCCTGAGACACAATTACTACTGGTGACAAACGGATAAGTGCCATGATCAACATCAAGCAAAGCGCCCTGAGCGCCCTCAAATAGCAAACTGCCACCGTCTTTCTGTACGCGATTCAGCGCGGCACTGACGTCAGTCACCATGGGTGCGAGCCTCTCAGCCATGACCATTGCCTGGTCAAACACTTCATCAACCGAAACGGCATCTGCCTTCAGGTACTGCGTCAACGTAAAATTATGCAGATCGAGCACTTCTTCAAGCTGAGTGCGGAAGTAGTCTGGACGGAAAAGATCCTGCACGCGCAGAGCGCGGCGGGCCACCTTGTCCTCATACGCAGGACCAATACCCCGCCCTGTCGTACCAATCTTACCCTCACCACGCCGGGCTTCACGCGCCTGATCCAGTGCAACGTGGTAGGCCAGAATCAACGGACAAGCCTGGCTGATATGCAGCCTGGAACGCACATCCAGACCTGCCCGCTCAAGCTCCTCGATCTCACCGAGCAATGCCTGCGGTGATAACACGACACCGTTGCCAATGTAGCAATGTTTATCCGCATGCATGATGCCCGAGGGAATCAGACGCAGGATTGTCTTTTGTCCCTTGATCCAAAGGGTATGGCCTGCATTGTGGCCC
>CAZBIN010000177.1:4791-6267 GCA_964491995.1 uncultured Orrella sp. | reverse complement strand
GAAACACCTGCACAACGATTTAACCAAGTCGTTGCATCCACCGGTTGAATCCGCATCCAAAAGATGACCGTTTTAATGCCGCGTCCTTTAATTCGCTCAGCTACTGCGGAACCTTTTGATGAATCGAATCAAAGCTTTTCGGTTTCGTGCCAGGATTCCGTCCAGATTCAGGAGTAAACGATTCATCAGTGAACAGGGCAGGCAAGCTTGACCGCCTCGTCGCCTGAATCGCAGTTTTACAGAATCAAGCGATCTTCTCTGCTTTGTCGCCGTACTGGCAACCTGACGCAAAACACTACTAGTACAGCACTCCAGTCAGATTGACTGGATTTAGCGACCAGGCAGACTATTTTTCAAATAGCCTAGGTGCTTGAGAATCCGTACAACATCCGGACCAATATGATGATAAAAAGCGTAAAGCCCGGAGCACAAATAATTCAACCCTGACTCGCCATCGCGCGTGGTAATCAGCCGGTTCTTTGGGCACTCTCCCCAGCATAACTTCAAATAGTTGCACTGTTGGCACTGCCTGGGCAATGTGTCACGCTTGGCAAATCCAAAATACTCTTGTCCGGAAGAGAATGCGAGATCGCCCAAATGAGTTTCGTGAATATTTCCGATCCGGTATTCAGGATAGACAAAATGATCACAGGAAAACACTTCGCCGTTATGTTCGACTGCAACACCTTTGCCACAGAATTCTGCCTGCGTGCAGGTCTGAGCTGGCATACCCGCAGCTTGGGCAATTGCAGTCTCGAATAGATTCACATGGACGCGTCCGAAGTCATTTGCCAGCCACTCGTCCCACACACCGATCAGAAACTGCCCGTAAGCGTCAGGATCAACTGACCAGGGTGTCACAACTGACAGTGGATGATCTGGTCGGGCGCGCGGCGAGCTCTGAATCGGAGATGAAGATCCTTCGATTTTTGCCGGTGCGCTGGCCTGGTAAAACTTCGGCTCGACTGCCGGGTTGAACTGCACCCGCCAACTACCGACTTCATCCACCAGAAATCGGTACACCTCTCGCGGCTGCAACGCATTGCTGCGGTTTACCACGCACAGGGCTGCAAATGGAACGTCTGCATCGACCAGCCGCCTGGCGGCCTGCATCACCATGTCGAAGGTGGGTTTACCATTTCGGGTCTTTCGGTAACGGTCATGCAAGTCTTTGGGACCGTCAACTGAAAGACCAACATGAAATCCATTCTGTTTGAGAAATGCCACCCAACGGTCGTCTAGGGCGATCCCGTTGCTCTGAAGGTCATTCTCGATACGCTGGTTCGGTTTCGCGTACTTACGCTGCAGCTTAACCACTTTCTCGTAAAAATCGAGTCCCATCAGGGTAGGCTCACCTCCCTGCCATGAGAACACGACTTGGTCGCCGGTTTGACTTTCGATGTACTGCCGGATGTGTTGCTCGAGCGTGACATCATCCATCCGGGCATGAGGTCTGTGCTCCAGAAGTTCTGTTTT
>CAZBIN010000177.1:0-4781 GCA_964491995.1 uncultured Orrella sp. | reverse complement strand
TGTAGATAAAAGCAGTAGTCACAATCAATGTTGCACTCTGCCCCCGACGGCTTAACCATCGCATGGTAGCGGTAGTGTCTGCCTTCGGGCAACTCAGACAACTTCAGAATCGGCTGCTTCATGGAAGAAGATCTGGCGAGCTCAGTTCTGCTGGACGCGGGTTACCGTTTCCATGACCCGGTCAAGATTGAAGGTACCCGGCTTCTGGCGCGGCGGGAAAGTCTTGAAGCTCTGCAGCCACTGCCCAACGTACGCCGCAGCCGGAGCGATCACGAACATATGATCGAGATACCACTTCTGAAATCCCATAGCATTTTCGTGCTCGGCGCGTTCGAACGGATCCATCCTCAGATTGGTGATCAACGGGGCCCGTAACGCCGTGAAAGGCTCCTGCCACACTCGCAGTCCCTCAGCCTGCTGTTTAAGAAATGTGATCTTCCAATTCTCGTAACGCACCGCAGCAACGCTGCCGTCATCAGTCCAGTAAATGAAATCTTGGCGCGGCCATTTCTCTTTGCCTTGAAGGGCTGGTGCCAGGTTGTGCCCATCAAGATGCACCTTGAACTCGCGGCCACCTAACTTGACCCCGCTCAGCAGCTGTTGCTTGATATTAGTTGCCCCGCCAGCCACCGCAAATGTCTCAAAGAAGTCCTCGTGCGCACCAATGTTGTTGATAACTGTGCCCGGTGCCACGACACCCGGCCACTTCATCATGGCTGGTACTCGGTATCCGCCTTCCCAGTTGGTGTTCTTCTCGCCACGAAACATGGTCGTACCGCCATCGGGCCAGGTGAAGGTCTCGGCACCGTTATCAGTCGTGTAGACCACGATGGTGTTTTCGTCCAGGCCCAATTCTTTGAGCTTATCAAGCAGCTCACCCACATGCCCATCATGCTCGACCATTCCGTCTGCATAAACTCCCAGGCCGGTCTTGCCAACTGACTCTTGCTTTAGATGGGTGAAAATATGCATACGGGTGGAGTTCCACCATACAAAGAATGGTTTTTCTTCCTTCTTGGCTCGCTCCATGAAGTCAAGCGTCTTGACCATGACTTCATCATCGATAGACCGCATGCGCTCAATGGTCAGCGGGCCTGTGTCCGTGACCTTGCCATTGGCAAAGCTATGGATGACACCACGGGGACCGAACTTTCTCTTGAAGTCTGGATTCTTTGGATAATCCGGGTGCTCGGGCTCCTGCTCTGCGTTCAAGTGATACAGATTTCCGAAGAATTCATCGAATCCATGATTGGTCGGCAACATATCATCTCTGTCGCCGAGGTGGTTTTTGCCGAACTGGCCGGTAACGTAGCCCTGAGACTTCAGCACTGTTGCCAGCGTAGGGTCTTCCTTTTGAATACCTTCTGGAGCACCCGGCAAACCTACTTTGGTCAGGCCGGTGCGAATCGGTGACTGCCCTGTAATAAATGCTGCGCGCCCAGCAGTGCTGCTTTGCTGACCGTACCAATCAGTAAACAGCGCACCCTGTTTCGCAATACTGTCGATGTTCGGCGTGCGGTAGCCCATCATGCCCAAGTTGTAGGCGCTGATGTTGAACTGCCCGATATCATCACCCATGATGACAAGAATGTTAGGTTTGTCCGAAGCCAATGCATTGACCCCTAGAGACAGACCAGACACCAGAGCGGCAGCCAGCACTGTTTGTTTCAATTTTGACTTCATGGAAGTAATCTCATCAGGTAGAAAGTACAACTGCCACGGACAAAGGACGGTGTTCCGTAGTTCAGTCATAAACGTTAGGCGTGAGGTTAGACCGAGTCTCCTGAGAGGCACACGTACAAAGGGACAGGTTCGGTAACTTTCATTGTGGAGCAAACACAGTGGCCCAGTCTTGTTCCATGTCCACGACTATCCAGCCTGCCGAATTCGCTTGAGTCAGAGCCTTATCAAGCCTGCCGAACCGGGCGTGACGGTCATAGGCGAACTCGCGCTGCCCATCCGTGTGATGCACAATCAGCGCAAAACTCGGGCCACTGCCAGCCGTGCTCCATTGAAGCATTTGCAGATCACCATCAGAATTGCCGAAAGCCATCACTGGGCGCTTGCCAATATGGAGATCGATTGATATTGGTTTGCCCTCCTTGTCGTTGAAAAAACCGATCTCAGGCATTCGGATGACGGCGGGCTCACCATCACGGAGCTCATACTTCGTTTTAAGGGAAGATCCAATGACCTGTTCGGGTGGCACACCGTACACTTCTTCGACCCAGGCACGCATGAACTCCAGGCCACCGCCTGAGACAATGTAGGTTTTGAAGTCATTCGCACGCAGATAGGCAAGCAGCTCCAGCATCGGCTGGTAGACCATATTGGTGTACGGAAGCCCGGTTTGCGGATGCCTGGCGTTAGCCAGCCAGTCTCGTACAACTTGACGAAACTCAGCACTCGTCATACCTGCATGACTGGCTGCAAAAAGCTGCAACAAACCGTGCTCACCCTGATGCAGCAAGGCATCCAGGTCGTTCTCGAGCACGGCCTTGAACGGCTGTGTCTGGTGCCACTCTGGATGCTGGGGTTCCATCGCCTTGATCCGATCGATCAGAAATGCAACCTGCACATAGACCGGCTGCTCGCTCCACAAAGTGCCATCATTGTCAAAAACGGCAATGCGATCACTCGGCTTTACAAAGCCTGGTGAACCGTGCTCGGTCACCTGCTGAATAAACTGCACGATCGCCTGTCTGCTCGAAGTGTCTCGCCATGAAGGCAAGAGATCGCTGGCATGCGCAAACGACACGAAGCTCAGAAGCGCATAGACAAGCAAGTTTTTCATCAAAGTCTCTGAAAGTCGAAGGGATCGCTTTAGTGGGAACCTCAGCTTATCCAGACAACTCTCAAGGCCATACGTACTAAAGGGCAGGAATACTTAAAATGTCACAGCCAACCCGATAGCAAATCCCCGTACGTTTTCTCCGATCGCGTAGCGTGCCACGATCCTGGCGCGCGACAGCCAGGAGACTCTGGCGCTGGTATCGAACTCAATTCCAGCACCAATCGAATTGAGATAGTTAAACCCTAGCAAACCCCTCTGATCACCGACATAGCTGGTAGACGCAAATTCGAGAACGTACCGTAACGGTCGGTTCAAGACTGTCCACCCGGTAGGCGCACGGTAACGAGAGTAAAGGCTGATGGCTTGAGCAGATGCTTGACCACTGACTACACTCGAGGAGTCAAACGTCTTCAACTGAATGTTTGTGTAGCGCAGTTCAATGTCCACCTCATATTGCGGCCGGATTAGCGTGTAATCGAGCATCAGCGAGCCACCAATGCCATAAGCATTCATCCGGCCATTCTCAAGAAACTCCAGCGATGCATCTCGACGCAGTCCAACCAGACGCCCGATCAGGGACAAGTCGGACTCAACATGTCCGAGTGACACATTTATGATTGGCCTGAGAACCAGATTTGGAGCCACCTCGAAATCCCAACCAATACCTCCGGTCAGTGCAATCGAGTTCCATCGCACCGGCAGTTCACGCTGCTCCCGCCCCTGAGTCGCCACAAAGGTTGGATCAAAACGCATAAAAGCAGCCGAGCCTTCAAGATAGACTGGTACCGAGCGGCCGATTGTTTCACCACCAGCGAACTGTGTCATTGCCAGTCGGCTCTTGCCTACACGGGAGTCGTCGATAGAGAGGAAGCTGCTGGTGAGGTCGGGTATCGCCGCAAATGCCATCAGCGCCAGCACATCATCTGCGTTACGCTTGATGTCTCTGGGCAGAGCCAGCGCCTGGGCCATGGACTGTGCCGCAAACAGCAACGCAAAAACGACGCTGCAAAGCCAGTAAAGTATTGACCGGCTTTGCAAATTGATACATTGGAGCTTGTACATGACAGCGAGTATCCGAGCCTGACAATAAACCCAAGCAAGACGCTTGGCTCGAGCCTGGCGGATTTTAGCGTTGCAGCTTGAGTAAGAACATCACGCAACCTGTACTAAAGACCAATATCATCGGCAAAAGAACGCAGAAATATGCATAATGACTCCTGAGGCTTGATCAGGCTACATTTTCGTTTGCGGCTCAGTTTGCGCAATGAGCAAGACCATGAATGTTGCCAACACCGCAAGACCAGGACTCGCAGTGCCAGACACCTAACATGTACTAAAGGACATGGCTTCACGTACATATACGCTTTACTCTGCTTCTGCTAACTAATGTAGCAAGAAGTTTTGGTCAAA
The DNA here is from genome assembly GCA_964491995.1 of uncultured Orrella sp. Lineage (GTDB taxonomy): Bacteria > Pseudomonadota > Gammaproteobacteria > Burkholderiales > Burkholderiaceae_B > Algicoccus. The sequence continues at coordinate 577 of CAZBIN010000177.1, read as the reverse complement.
ACTGCCATCAATGCATCATGAATCGCATCAATTCTGCGGGAACATCCACTTCGATCGAGCCGCAAGTTCTGCTAATCGAGGACGATTTGTCCCTGCGCTTCATGCTCTGCCAGACGCTCAGACGCTACGGATACATCACACGAGACTTTGCTGATCCAGAACAGTTTTTCAGATGGCTGGAGCTGACCCCGTCAACCAAGGCTTGCCTTCTGCTTGACATGCGATTGCCTGCGATGAACGGTTTGCAGGTTCAGGGCAAGCTCGACTCAATGGGTATACAGTTACCAATTGTATTCATGTCGGGTAACAGTCACATCAGTGAAGCCATCGCGGGAATGAAGCACGGTGCGGTCGATTTTTTGCTCAAGCCATTTGACGAGACTTCACTGGTGCAGGCTGTCAAGCGATCGCTTGGTCGAATCAGGGAACAGGAGCCAGCCAATCCGTATCGACTGACACCGCGTGAGCAGCTAGTGCTAGATCATATTGCACGCGGCATGCGCAGCGAGCAGATCGCGCAGGTCCTCGGCATTAGCCTGAGAACCATCAAAATGCACCGGTCCAATATCCTTCATAA
>CAZBIN010000176.1:0-6271 GCA_964491995.1 uncultured Orrella sp. | reverse complement strand
TCCGGTCGGATTCAAGAATGGTACGGATGGTAGTGTGCGCATTGCTGTGGATGCCATCAAGGCGGCTTCCCAGCCCCACCATTTCTTGTCAGTCACCAAGGGAGGGCATTCTGCGATTGTCTCGACCGGAGGCAATGAAGACTGCCATGCCATCTTGCGTGGCGGCAAGGCCCCCAATTACGACGCGGCCAGCGTTCAGGCGGCGTGTGATGATCTGGCAAAGGCAGGGCTAGCGCAACGTTTGATGATTGATGCCAGTCACGCCAACAGCAGCAAAAAACCTGAAAACCAGCCGGCTGTCTGCCGCGACGTAGCGCAACAGATTGCCTCGGGTGATACCCGCATTGTCGGTCTGATGATCGAAAGTCATCTTGTTGCGGGACGTCAGGATCTCGTGGCGGGTCAGCCTCTGACTTATGGTCAAAGCATTACAGATGGCTGCATCGACTGGGAATCCTCAGAGGCTGTGCTTGAGGATCTGGCGGCAGCCGTGCGCGAGCGTCGTCGCATCCTGGCCACAACAGGCAAGTGAGAGCAAGATGAATCACACGCAAACTCATACTCCACCGGTACAAGCTTTGCGCAAACCCCTGCCGCAAGCGATGGTTGACCGGCTGCGAGGTCACTTCGGGGACCGGTTCACCACCGCTCAGGCGGTTCGTGAACATCATGGCCGTGATGAGTCACCGTTTCCGGAGATGCTGCCTGATGCGGTTGTGTTTGCAAACAGCACCGACGATGTTGTGCAGGTGGTCAGAGCGTGTGACGAGTTTGAGGTTCCATTGATTCCTTATGGGGCAGGATCTTCGCTTGAAGGCCACACGCTGGCCTTGCATGGCGGCATCTCGCTGGACGTCAGTGGCATGAATCGCGTTCTTTCGCTCAATCCTGAGGACCTTACCGTTACAGTCGAGCCGGGCGTGACCCGCAAACAGCTCAACGAGCATTTGCGTGACACGGGACTTTTTTTTCCGATTGACCCCGGTGCCGATGCCTCGCTTGGCGGGATGGCCAGCACCAGGGCCTCAGGAACGAATGCGGTCCGCTATGGCACCATGCGCGAAAACGTTCTTGGGCTCGAGGTGGTGACTGCCAAGGGCAAGATTGTGCGAACGGCCCGTCGCGCCCGAAAATCGTCTGCTGGCTACGATCTGACTCGCCTGTTTGTGGGTAGCGAAGGCACTTTGGGTGTGATCACTCAGGTCACAGTTCGCCTGTATCCTCAGCCAGAGGCGATCAGTGCGGCGGTGTGCCAGTTTCCGACGGTCCATGACGCTGTGGCCTGTGTGATTCAGACCATTCAGCTCGGCGTTCCGGTGGCTCGTGTCGAACTGATGGACAGTGCGGCGGTGAGAGCCTGCAATCTTTACAGCAAGCTTGATCTGCGCGAAACCCCGCTACTACTGTTCGAGTTTCATGGCACAGACGCCAGCGTGAAGGAGCAGGCGCAGACGGTTCAGGAAATTGCCAAAGAGCATCATGGCCTTGACTTTGAGTGGGCGCAGCGGCCGGAAGATCGCTCACGGCTCTGGACGGCCCGGCACAACGCATATTTTGCGGGATTGCAACTCAAGCCCGGATGCCGTGCCAGTACGACGGACGTCTGTGTTCCGATATCCAGACTGGCTGACTGTCTGGATCAGACCACCAAGCTGCTTGAGTCGGCGCCATTTCCCACCACGATTGTCGGCCATGTTGGTGACGGCAATTTTCATGTGCTGATGTTGCTTGATCCCGAGGATTCGTCACAGTGGGAAGCCTCTGAGTCCATCAATGAGCAGATCGTCACGATCGCGCTTGATGCGGATGGTACCTGCACGGGTGAGCACGGCATTGGTCTGCATAAACTGGGTTTTATGCATCAAGAGCATGGACATGATGCACTGGAACTGATGTGGGCATTGAAACGTGCTTACGATCCTAAAAATATTCTCAATCCAGGCAAGGTGCTGCCACCAGATTTACCCTAATCTGGGGTTAATCCGGTTCGCCTGCAGTCCAGCAAGAGCGTATGGTGTTGCTCATGTTCCTGTTTTCTGTGCAGTGCCATGAATCTGAATCTTGACGACAAGCCGATTGATCTTGTGATACCCGATCTGCAGGAGATCCTGCACGCTTTACGGGTGGTGCTGCCAGAGCACTGCATACTGTCACGCCTCGAACAAAAGAAACCATATGAGTGCGATGGTTTGTCTTTGCATCGCCAGACCCCGCTGGTGGTGGTGCTTCCAGAAACAGAGGCGCAGGTTCAGGGCGTGGTGAGGGCTTGCCGTCGTCTGAATGTTCCGGTGGTGACCCGTGGAGCGGGTACGGGACTGTCTGGTGGTGCCATGCCACACGCACAAGGTGTGTTGCTTGGGATGGCGAAGTTCAATCGCATCAAACATATCGATGCGCAGGCGGCGACGGCTGTGGTCGAGCCAGGGGTGCGCAATCTGGCAGTATCACAGGCGGCGCAGGCCCACGGTCTTTATTACGCTCCGGATCCTTCAAGCCAGATTGCCTGCACCATCGGCGGCAATGTCGCAGAGAACTCCGGGGGTGTTCACTGTCTGAAGTACGGTTTGACGCTACACAATGTGCTGCGGGTCAGGCTTGTGGCACTGGATGGCAGCATTCTTGATCTAGGCAGTGAAGCGCCTGATTCACCTGGCCCTGATCTGCTGTCTCTGGTGATCGGTTCAGAGGGCATGCTCGGCGTGGTGACGGAGGTTACGTTGCGTCTTTTACCGATTGCTGAGCAAGCGCGTGTCATCATGGCCAGCTTTGCTGATGTCGAGACCGCTGGTGATGCCGTAGCGGCTGTGATTGGCGCCGGCATCATTCCCGCAGGGCTGGAGATGATGGACCAGCGTGCGACCCAGATGGTCGAACCCTTTGTCAGCGCGGGTTACGATCTGCAGGCCAAGGCCATCTTGCTTTGTGAGTCTGATGGAACACAGCAGGAAGTCGAGCAAGAGATCGGACGCATGAGGCAGGTTTTGCGCGACGCAGGCGCGACCCGGCTTCAGATATCCGAGAGCGAGCACGAGCGCGTCAGATTCTGGGCCGGTCGCAAGAATGCATTTCCTGCTGCAGGTCGTGTATCCCCGGATTATTACTGCATGGATGGAACCATTCCTCGCAGACAACTCGCGCGAGTGCTGCGCTCGATTGAGGCAATGGAGAAGTCCTTCGGTTTGCGTTGTGCCAACGTGTTTCATGCTGGCGACGGCAATCTGCATCCGCTGATTCTTTTTGATTCCAATCATCCTGATGAAGTGAATCGGGCCGACCTGTTTGGCGCTGCCATTCTCGAGCTTTGTGTCGAAGTCGGAGGAACCATCACGGGAGAACACGGTGTCGGTGTTGAAAAAATCAATCAGATGTGTGTTCAGTTCAACCGAGACGAGCTTGATGCCTTTCTGAGTGTCAAACGGTCGTTTGATCCCGACGGGCTACTCAATCCGGAGAAGGTTATACCGACGCTGGCTCGTTGTGCCGAGTATGGAAAAATGCACGTCCATGGTGGCAAGCTACCGTTTGCTGAAATACCGAGGTTTTAGGGCATGGATTACAGGATTTCGGAGCTTGCCGAACAAGTGACAACTGCACGTGCCAATTATCGTGCGGTCGAGATCGTGGGCGGTGGAACCAAGCGGTTTTACGGCAACATGGCTCAGCGGTCCGATGAGAGTGCCTTTCGGCTATGTATGGGGGGTCTGCAGGGCGTCACGCACTACGAGCCCAGCGAACTCGTTCTCACCGCCTGGGCAGGTACGCCGCTCAGCGAGATCGAACAGTTGCTGTCTGAGCACAGGCAGATGCTGGCATTCGATCCTCCCCATTTTGAGTCCGGCTCCACCCTGGGTGGTGCTGTGGCCGCAGGCTTGTCAGGTCCAGCCAGCTTTGGGTATGGACCGTTGCGTCATTATGTCCTTGGCACCCGTTTGCTTGACGCGCAAGGCCGTGTCTTGCGCTTTGGTGGCGAGGTCATGAAAAATGTCGCGGGTTATGACGTTTCCCGTCTGCTGGCGGGTTCCCTGGGCATATTTGGTGCGCTGGTCGAGGTTTCGATCAAAGTCATGCCCGAACCCGTATGTGACGAAACCTGTGCCTTGGAGCTCTCCGAGCAGCAGGCGCTAGACCTTTGCCGCTCGCTGCGCGCCAGGACCTGGCCCGTCAAGGCAGCTGCCTGGTTGCCTGACTCGGCGATGCCCGCCTTCGGTACGCTTTGTATCCGGCTCGCGGGCTCAGCAGCTGCAGTGGCCAATGCCCGTCAGATGATCGGTGGAGAGTTGCTGTCTGTCTTGCAGGCCCGCAGCTGGTGGCGTGCCTACAGAGATCAGACGCATGCGTTTTTTAAGCAAAGCCCCCTTTGGCGCCTGGCGGTGAGAGCAGGCACGCCAGCTTTGAACCTGGGTCGTTGTGCCTTTGATATGGCGGGCGAAGCGCGCTGGCTGGTGACCGATCGCGGTTTCGAACAAGTGCGTGGTGCGGCCGCACAGGCAGGCGGGCATGCCACACTGTTTCGTCATGACGGTACGGGTCTGCCCTCAGACGGGGTGTTTCATCCATTGCAGCCGGCTGTACACGCTGTGGTGCGCCGTCTGAAAGGTGAATTCGACCCTAAAGGGATATTCAATACCGGGCGTCTGGTTCAGGACTTGTAGGAAACTTCAATGCAAACGAACCTGTCAGAAGATTTGAGGAGTACAGCGCTGGGTCAGCAGGCTGACGAGATCTTGCGTCGCTGTGTGCACTGCGGTTTCTGTCTGGCCACCTGCCCAACCTATGAAATCCTTGGGAATGAGCTCGATAGCCCCAGGGGGCGGATTTATCTGATCAAGGAAATGCTCGAGGGAGCACCTGCGACCGAGACAACGCAGCAGCACCTTGATCGTTGTCTGACCTGTCGTAATTGCGAAACCGCCTGTCCTTCAGGCGTTGAGTACGGGCATCTGATCGATATCGGTCGTCATATGGTTGAAATCAAGGTTGCCCGTCCGAGGTCTGAGAGGATCCGGCGGGAGGGCCTGCGGCGATTGCTGACCAGTCGCTGGTTTGAACCGGCCTACAAGATAGGTCAGAAGTTACATAAGTGGTTGCCTCCAGGCATTCAGGAGAAAGTACTTCCTGCACGTGATCCTGGTGTCGCTCCTGCTGGAACTCACCAGCACTCGCAGCAAGTGCTGATGCTGGCTGGCTGTGTTCAGCCCGCCATGTTGCCGTCGATTGATGTTGCAACGATGCGTGTTCTGGACCGGCTGGGTATTGGTACGCAGGTCGCTGCGGGTTCAGGTTGCTGCGGCGCGGTCAGTTTTCATCTGGATGCTCAGGAAGCTGCCAGGGCTCAGATGCGAAACAATATCGATGCCTGGTGGCCCTTGATCGAGTCAGGCAAGGTTGACGCCATTGTCATGAACGCGTCGGGTTGTGGTGCGATGGTGCGTGAGTATGGGCACCATTTGCGTCTGGATCCGCTTTACGCAGACAAGGCTCGAATCGTCAGCGACAAGGTTCGCGACATTGCCGAGCTGATTGAGCCGGTGGTCAGCGAACTGGCCAGTCAGATTGATCCGGCAAAAATTCCTCAAAGAGTGGCCTTTCATCCGCCTTGCACGTTGCAGCATTGGCAAAAACTCAGGCCAGTGACCGAGTCAGTACTCAAGAATCTCGGCTTCGGTCTGCTGTCTTTTGAAGAGTCGCATTTGTGCTGCGGTTCGGCTGGCACCTATTCTGTCTTGCAACCAGAGATTTCCAGAAAACTCAGAGATCGCAAGCTGTCGCGCATTGTGCTGACGGACCCTCAGGTGATCGTCTCATCGAATGTCGGTTGCATTGGTCACCTGCAGTCGGGCAGTGAGCTGCCCGTGAGGCACTGGATTGAGGTGGTTGACCAGGCGCTGCGTTGAGCCGAGCCAGCGTGTGCCTTTTGGTGCTACGCAAAGTGAGCGCAGAGCAGCGCAGAATTCACCGGCGCCGCTCTGCTGTATCGCTAGAGTGCCTTGGCCATGTCTTCGACGACTTTCTTCGCATCGCCAAACACCATCATGGTTTTATCCATGTAAAACAGCTCGTTGTCCAGACCTGCGTAGCCCGCAGCCATTGAGCGTTTGTTGACGATGATGGTTTTTGCCTTGTAAGCCTCCAGAATCGGCATGCCCGCAATGGGAGACTTTGGATCATTTTTGGCGGCAGGATTGACCACGTCATTGGCACCGAGAACCAACACCACATCAGTCTGGCCGAACTCGCCGTTGATGTCTTCCATTTCGAACACTTGATCGTA
>CAZBIN010000175.1:0-6408 GCA_964491995.1 uncultured Orrella sp. | reverse complement strand
TGAACTGGCTGAAGCTGGATGGTTTTCTGTGCTGGTGCCAGAAGAAGATGGGGGGTTGGGCCGAAACCTGTCTGACATGGCAGTGATCGCCGAGCAGGCCGGAGAGCAACTGTTTGCAGAGCCCTACCTGGTGGGCGCGGTGCAGATTGTTCAGGCACTGGTGGCCTGTCCGGCCAGTGCACTGCGCACGCGTTTGCTGCAGCAGACAATGGCGGGCGAACTGGTTGCCGGTCTGGCCTGGCAGGAAACGCTTGGACAGACCAGCGTGGGCGATCTGGCCGTTTCTGCCAGGGCTCAGCAACAGGCTCAAGCGCTGGTGCTGGATGGCACCAAGCGTCTGGTCACCCCGGTTCAGGGTGCTGATGGCTGGCTGGTTCTTGCAAAAGATGATAGCGGTCAGGCGGTTCTGTTGTGGGTGAGTGCAGCATGCTCCCCCAAAATCGTGGCTTACCCTGCAGTCGATGGCTCGGTCTTGGCCGATCTGGATTTCACGGGTGTCAACGTGCCGGCTGATCAGGTGCTGGCGCGCGGCGCGCAGGCAGTCGAGATTGTCAACCGCGCCAATGATGTGACCCGTCTGATGGCGGGTGCCGAGTTGGTCGGCGTCATGAGCCGTGCGCTGGACATGACCGTGGATTACATGAAGATGCGCAAACAGTTTGGTAAGCCGATTGCGACGTTCCAGGCTCTCAAGCACCGCGCGGTCCACAAGTGGGTCGAAGTTCAGATCGCCAAGGCAGGTCTGGGTGATGCACTGGCGAGTGTGCAGGCCGGTGATGATCTGGCCCGTCAGGCCAGTCGCGTCAAGGCGCGTTGTTCGCAAGCAGCGCTGTCGATCACCCGTGAATGCATCCAGTTTCACGGTGCAATCGGCTACACCGATGAGTATGACATTGGTCTGTATTTCAAGCGTGCCATGGTTCTGTCGGCCTGGCTCGGTAACTCCAGTGTTCACCTGAATCGCTATCTGGATCTGGCGCCTGCGTTGGTGGCTCAAGCCCCTGCGTGCGTCGATATCGATCCGCCGGCTGATCAGGACTGGAATGCGCTGTCGGACCAGGATTTCCGCAACATGCTGCGCACGTTCTACCGTCGCCATTATCCGGAGGACATGCGCAACATCCAGCGGCGACTGACCTGGGATGAGGTTCGTGAGTGGACCTTGACCCTTTCACGTCAGGGTTGGCTGGCACCTGCCTGGCCAAAGGAGTTCGGCGGGATGGGTCTGTCGCCCGAGAAGCTGCTGGCATACGTGGAAGAGCAAGAAAACTACGGGGTTGCACGTACGATTGATCAAGGGATCCTGATGGTGGGGCCGTTGCTGATCAAGTACGGTACCCCCGAGCAGCAAGCTGAATTCCTGCCGCCGATGCTCACCGCAGAGCACCGCTGGAGCCAGGGCTATTCCGAGCCCAATGCAGGATCAGACCTCGCGTCCTTGAAGACCAGCGCTGTGCTCGATGGTGACGAGTTCGTCGTCAATGGCCAGAAGATCTGGACCACCATGGCGCACTGCTCGAACCATATCTTCACGCTGGTGCGCACCGACAACAACGCCAAGAAGCAGGCTGGCATCAGCTTTTTGCTGATCGATTTGAACTCGCCTGGCATTACCGTTCGTCCCATCAAGGACATCGCCGGTCACACCGAATTCTGCGAGGTGTTTTTTGAGAACGTCAGGGTGCCGGCGCGCAACCTGGTTGGTGCGATCAATCAGGGTTGGACGATGGCCAAAGCTCTGCTTGGGTACGAGCGCATTTTTATCGGAAGCCCCAAGCAGGGACGCTACGCACTGAGCCAGCTCAACGCGCTGGCGAGAGAGCGTGATTTGTTCAAAGATCCGGTCTTCAGAGCCAAGTATGCACAGTTGTTGCTGGATGTGGATGATCAGTCCGCTTCTTACGCCAACTTTGCAGAGCTGGTCAAACGGGGTGAGGCTGTGCCACCGAGCGTGTCCTTGCTCAAAATCTGGGGGACACCGGTCTACCAGCGCGTTTGCCAGGTGTTGATGGAAGCGGCAGAAGAAAGCGGCTCGATTGATGCTGCGTACGACACCAAGACCCTTTCTCTGAATCCGCCGGCCATTTTGTTTAATTCGGTGCCTGCAACGATTTACGGTGGTAGCACGGAAGTCCAGTGTGAGATCGTGGCGCGTGCAGTTCTCGGGATTGCCGAGTAGTTTGAGAAGGTATGTGTTGGGCACTGTGCAGAGCATTTCAGCGCCTGGAATTTCTGCACAGTACAATGGAGTTTGTCAAGGTTCGGCTTTAGGAGGTTGTTAATGTTACGGTCCGTAAAAATGGTGGGCACGGCTATTGTTTCTGTGGCTGTGATGGCTGGTTGTAATTTGGGTACGATTCTTCCATCGCCAAAGACTTTGCCAGAAGACGCGACTGTGCAAGAACACGCCGCCCAAGTTGAGGAGCGAGAGCGTAATCTCTCCAGCCTCAAGAGTGAGTACAACGCGGCAGTGGAGGCGGGTGAGCCCGATGAAGCAAGAAAACTCTCATTGGATATATGGGCTGCAGAGAGTCACCTGGAAAAGTCTCGAATAAATCTTGAATCAGCAAGGGCTCGGGAAGGCGGTGGCGGTGGCGGTGGCGGTGGTGGCGGTGGCGGTGGAAGTTTCTGATCACGTCAACTGTACGGTCAGGAGCATCTGTGTATCAAGTCACTGGCTTAATTTTTTGTATGAACGTGCGTTTTTAAAATCGTTCGACATAAACCATTGTTCACGTTAGCGACAGGCTATCTAGTCATGGGAAAAAACATGTCACTTTCTAGAATCAGTAAAATTTCGATTGCGCTTGCATTGGTAGTCTCCGTCGCGGGGTGTACCGTTGTTGATCGTATAAAGACCGATCTTGCATTAGAGAACGCGCAAGATGCTTATGCAGAGGGTCGGTATGCTGAGTCAGCAAACATATACCGCGAGCTTGCAAATACCGGCAATGGTGAGGCAGCTTTTCAGCTCAGTTACATGTACCTGAACGGTCAGGGCGTCCAGAAGGATAGGTCTGCAGGTGTCCAGTGGATGGAAAAAGCATCGCAGGATAACTTCCCTCTCGCCGATTTGCACATTGGACTCTGGACAATGGGCGGTCTGAATGGCTTCCGTAGAGACCAAGCCAAAGGTGCGCAGATCATCCTTGGTGCTGCCCAGGCGGGTCAGCCTGAGGCAATGATCGCCATGGCTTATTTTTATATGAAAGGTCGTGGTGTCAAACGAGATGCCAATCGGGCGCTGGAATGGTTTCAGAAAGCGAAAATGGCCGGTAGCCCTGTTGACCCTAATTTGTTAACGCTTGGCGGTGTTCAGAAGAAGATGGGGATCAGGCGCTGATCTTCTGTCTGATATTTTCGCGGCGGGTTCATCAACAGTTGGAGTTGTGCGCCCGCTTCATCTGAGCCATACACTTGTGATGGCATTGGTGGATTGGCGAAGAGGTAACAGATCGATCAGAGGCTGAGGGTGCCTTCGATGGTCGTCAGCGACTGACCGGCTACCCAGATCTGTCCATCGATCTGCTGGATGTAAAGCCTGCCTTGCCGACCTAGCGCAGTGCCTTGCGACACGACGTAGTTTCCAGGGGCGATGCCGGCTTGAATAAACCAGCTTGCGATGCCTGCGTTCAGACTGCCTGTGACGGGATCTTCGCCGCCACCCGCATCAGCTGCAAATGCCCGGACTTCGAACTGAGCCTCATGCCCTTGAGGGTAAGGACCTGCAACGCCAACTTTGTAGGGAACAAGTGCTGAGGCATCCGGCCGGATCTCCAAAACGTGCTTTGCACTGTCAAGCAACAAAGCAACCCAGCCGGGTCCATTGTCAACGATCTGGTGCGCGACGATCTGGCTCAGAGATAGATTCAGTCCCTGAGCGATTGCCTTCAGTGTGACAGGGTCAACGGGGCCGGATTTCAGCAAAGGCGGGGCTGCGAAAGCCAGCCGGGATCCATCGCGCCTGATTTTGACCAGGCCGATGGCACACTCCTGAACAATGCAGTCTGGGGCCTTGGGCTTGATTGAGCAACTCAGCCAGCCGTGGCAGCTGCCCAGTGTCGGGTGTCCGGCAAAGGGCAGTTCCCTGCGCGGGGTCCAGATCCTGACACGATAGTCAGCTTGCGGGTTCGTTGGCGGCAGCAAGAACGCCGTCTCGGACAGGTTGGTCCAGCGTGCCAGTCTGGCCATTTCCTCATCTGTCAGGTCCTCTGCGTCATGCACCAGGGCCAGCGGATTACCCATCATCGGTTGATTGGCGAATACGTCGATTTGCTGAAACCGCAAGACGCTCATGTTTCTGTTCCTGTGACTATGTCTGCGCTTTTGTCTATCCAAACTCTGATCTCACCCGTATTCTGGTCTGTCAGTCCAGCGATATCTTCAGGCGCTCGATGACAGGATTCCAGGTGGATTGCTCGCGCTCGATCAGTTCCGTCAGCTCTTTGGGGTTCGACCCGACCGGTGTGAAGTAAACCGACTTGAACTTATCAATGACAGCGGGATCTTGCATGATTTTGTTGATTTCAGCGCTGATGCGATCTACCACTGCAGGCGGCGTGCCAGCGGGGGCGAGCATGGCATTCCAGGAAATCGCTTCAAATCCGGGGTAGCCCTTCTCAGCCAGAGCGGGGATGCCCGGCAATGTGTCAACGGGCTTCAGACTCGAAATTGCCAGCGCATCGACCTTGCCGGCATTGATCTGCGACATGGCAATCGCGGGCACCATGAAACTGGCTTGAATGTCACCGGCAAGAATGGCGGTGATGATATTGGGAAAGCCAGAGTAGGGTATGTGGGCAACGTCCACACCTGCATTGTTCTTGAACATCTCCATGGCCAGGTGAGAGGCGCTCCCGGCGCCGACAGAACCATAGTTGAACTTGCCGGGTTCCTGCCTGGCTTTCGCGACAAACGACGCCAGATCAGGGGTGCCAAGTGCCTTGTTGACAATGAGGACATTGGGACTGGTTCCAATCAGACTGATGGGTGCCAGATCTTTGAGCGGGTCGTAGCCCAGAGTCTTTGCGTAAAGCTTGGGTGCAGTGACCAGTGGCCCATTGATGGTGTAAAGCAAGGTGTAACCATCGGGCTTTGCCTGGGCGACCTGACGGGTCCCGATATTGCCACCGGCGCCTGCCCGGTTCTCGATCACCACTGCCTGATTCAGCGATTTGGATAAGGGCTCGGAGATTGTTCTCGCAAGAATGTCGGGGGAGCTTCCCGGTGGAAAGGGCACCACCATCTTGATGGGCTGGTCATCAGGCCATGCTGCCATAGCAGTATGGCCGACCGTCAGGCTTAATGTGGCAGCGAGGGCAAGCGCTGTGCGCTGGAAAAAGATGGTTGTGAGTATCGGATGTTTCATGATTGAAAAATGATGGTTTGAATTCGTGGGATCAAACGAGGCACACACGGTCGCAGTTTGATGACATGGATGCTGTGCAGGGCCCGTTCTGTCGCTGCATAAATATAGTACGAATAGTCCACCAGGAGTGTCTCTGACACGCATCGGCAAAGTCTGAACCACCCCATGACTAAAGTCAGAGGCTTGCGCTCCCAGTTGGTCATCTGCGCGGAGCATTCGGATGATCACCAGAAGAATCAGTGCGTATAGAGGTCTGGGGCGATGCCCGGTATTGTGTGCAAAAAATAGTGTGAGTCAGTTGCTCACAAGATGCGTAAGCATGTTACAAAATGTGACAAGATTCCCGCAGGTCTTGTTCCTTACTTTGGCTTCTGATGAATCTTGATCAGCCAAAACTCGTTGCTGCAGATTGTCCGGGATGTCCTCATGAAAAAACTTTTTACTGTATTGATGCTGTGCATTGCCAGCTTCAGCCCTTTTGCATGGGCTGATTTTGACAAGGGGCTTGCTGCGTATGAACAGGGAGAGTTTGCGCAAGCGCTCATCGAGTTCAGACGGGCAGCAGACCAAGGCAGTGCCCAGGCTCAGTTCGCCATGGCAGTGATGTATGACAATGGCCAAGGGGTACCGCAGGATAGTGCTCAAGCACTCAGATGGTATCGACTGGCGGCTGACCAGGGTCATGCGTTTTCTCAGCACAATCTTGGCGTGATGTATGCCGAAGGGCAGGGTGTTGAGCAGGACTATCGGCAGGCCAGGTTTTGGTACCAGAAAGCGGCTGACCAGGGTGATGCGGATGCCCAGTTCAGCCTTGGTCAGCTTTATGAAGGGGGTGACGGGGTTGCCAAAGACTATAAGGAGGCAGCCCGCTGGTATCGGCTTTCTGCAGAACAGGGTAACGTGGGCGCTCAATACAATCTGGCGGTGCTTTATGACACCGGTCACGGTGTGCCGCAGGACTTCAAGCAGGCGGTTCACTGGTATCGACTCGCTGCTGAAGAAGGTGATCCTGACGCCCAGAACAACCTGGGTGTGATGTA
>CAZBIN010000174.1:0-6503 GCA_964491995.1 uncultured Orrella sp. | reverse complement strand
TCAATGCGGTGGTTCCGACGGGTTCTCTGGGTTGTCGGCTAATCCGGGGCTTGGTAAAGCGGTCGATATTCTGGTGCGTCATGGTGGCACTGCCATTTTGTCTGAGACCCCGGAGATTTTTGGTGTCGAGCACACGCTTACAGCCCGAGCCCGTACGCCGGCCATCGGACAAAAGCTGGTTGATCGCATGAACTGGTGGCTCAAGTACAACGAAGGTCGGGACACACAGATCAATGGCCGCGTTTCTCCTGGTAACAATGCCGGTGGTCTTGCCAATATTCTGGAAAAAAGCCTTGGCGGGGCCAAGAAAGCCGGTTCGACGGGCATGATGGAAGTCTACAAGTACGCAGAGCCTGTCACTGAGCGTGGCTTTGTCTTCATGGATACACCGGGCTATGACCCTGTCTCTGCCACAGGTCAAATCGCGGGTGGTGCCAATCTGATCTGCTTCACCACAGGCAGAGGATCTTGTTTCGGCTCTTATCCGTCGCCCACGATCAAGCTGGCCTCCAATACGCAGATGTACGAGCGAATGAAGGAGGACATGGATATTAATTGTGGTGGCGTCATTGATGGTACGCAGTCCCTCGATGCGCTTGGCGAGGAGATTTTCGAGAAGATACTGTGTATCGCGTCCGGCGAGCAGTCAAGGAGCGAAGCGCTGGGTGTGGGTGAGGAAGAGTTCTGTCCTTGGCCAATCGGCGTTCTTGCCTGACATTTGTCGCGCATCTGTTCAATCCCCGGAGTGGCATGCACTTTCTGGCTTGACAGCAGTAGAACTTGAGATCAAACTTTGTCCAGACAAACTAACAACAGTGACAAATCCATCTCTAGCGGAATCGTTCACGCTGGGTAGCGGCTGGGTTTCCGGCGCATCTGACTTCGTTTCTGGATAATTTGATCGCTCAGTGAAGGAAAGTGAAATGGCAACAGAACAGAATCCGCAAGAGAGACAGGCAATTTCCGAAACCATAGCCCGCTATGCAGCGAGCTTCAAGTCCGAGCATATTCCAGATTTCGTGCGTCAGCGGGCGCGGGAGTTGATGCTGGATGCCACCGGCATTGCACTCGCCTCGCACGGCTATGAATTCTCTCGCAGTGCCATGGCGGCAATTGAGTCGCTCGATAGTGGAGGTCAGTCTCAGGTTATTGGGTCGGCCCGTCGCTTTGATATGCGCAATGCAGCGTTGATCAATGGCATTCTGGTGCACGGTCTGGATTATGACGACACCCACGCACGAGGGGTGATTCACGCAACGACATCAGTCTATCCGGCAGTGCTCGCCGTTGCCGCTCATTACAAGCGTAGCGTCGCTGACATGGTCACTGCCTATGTGCTGGGTATCGAGGTGGCCACAAGGCTGGGCTCAGTGGTCAAAGGTGGATTTCACCAGGTGGGGTTTCACCCAACGGGTTTGATTGGTGCATTTGGTTGTACGGTTGCCGTAGGGTGGTTACTCGGACTTGACCAGCAGCAACTGGTCGACGCGCAAGGTCTTGCGCTATCCATGGGCGCAGGAAGTCTGGAGTTTCTCAATGACGGCGCATGGAACAAACGCATGCACCCAGGGTGGGCGGCGGTGTCGGGTATCACCGCTGCAACTTTTGGTAAGCATGGCTATCGCGGTACCCGTCTGGCGTACGAGGGGCGATTTGGTCTGTACCGAAGCCACTTGGGTGAATCTGCCGAGTTTGACCTCAGCCTTGCCACGTCTGGTCTGGGCGACGTGTGGGAAACCACGCAGATTAGCGTCAAACCGTTACCTGCCTGCCACTTTACCCATGCGGCAGTCGATGCTGCAGTCAGAATTCATCAGCAGGGTGTCAAAGTCGACGATATCGAACGTGTGGAGGTTCTGGTTCCGCAAGAAGTGATTAAGACGGTATGTGAACCCGAGCAGGCCAAGCGAGTGCCGGCCAACTCTTATGAGGCTCAGTTCAGTATCCCGTATCTGGTCAGCACAGGGCTGGTGCATGGTCGACTGACGCTTGATGATATTGATCCACCAGCGCTTTATGACCCCACAGTTCTGGGATTGGCACAACGCATTGGCTATCGAGCGGACCCAGATACTGCGTTTCCCAGGTATTACGACGGTGAAGTTATCGTTTATCTGAGAGATGGTCGGGTGATTCGTGAGCGTGAGGCGGTCAATCGTGGTGCGAGCGACCGGCCACTCTCACGTGAGGATATCTGCACTAAGTTTCGTGACAATGCAGCTCGGCAGGTCAGTGCCGAGCGTGCGGCCATTATTGAGCGCACCATGCTGGGTAGTGAACAGGGTGGCGCCTGGGATCTTGCCCAGTTTCTGGGGCAGACAGACGCGGTTGCGAAGTAACAGAATTTAGTTTCCAAAGGAGTCAGGGTAAATGAAAGAGCAGCATGATCAGGGGCAAGAGCAGTTGATTCTGGATATGGTGGAGCGGTTTCTGGAACAGGAGGTCAAGCCTTCTGTCTGGCAGCTTGAGCATGATGATGAGTATCCATTTGAAATTGTTGAAAAAATGAAGGCAATGGGTCTCTTTGGATGTCTGATTGACCCTGAGTACGGTGGCCTTGGGCTCTCGACACTGACCTATGCCCGGATCATTGAACGAATCTCCAAAGTATGGATGTCGGTGGCAGGGATCATCAACTCACATTTGATTATGGCCATTTGTGTGCAGCGCAACGGCACCGATGAGCAGAAGGCGCGTTACCTTCCCCGTTTTGCAACAGGGGAGTTACGCGGCGGGATTGCTCTGACGGAACCTGACTGTGGGACTGATCTGCAAGCGGTGCGAACCGTGGCCAGGCGTGACGCAGACGATTACGTCATCAACGGCACCAAGATGTGGATCAGTAACGGTATCTACGGGAACTGCTTCGCAGTGCTGGTCAAGACAGATCCAGCGGCCAAGCCGGCACACAAAGGGATGTCACTCTTCATCACAGAAAAGGCGGATGGCTTTACGGCCAGTCGCAAACTGGAAAAGTTAGGCTACAAGGGTATCGATTCCGCAGAGTTAGTGTTTGACAATTACCGAGTTCCCGCTGATTGCCTGATCGGTGGCCAGGAGGGGCGAGGGCTGCAGATGATTCTCAACGGGCTTGAGCTGGGGCGTATTAACGTTGCTGCGCGTGGAGTCGGATTGGCACAAGCTGCGCTTGACGAGGCCGTCAAATACTCTCAGCAGCGCAAGACTTTTGGCAAACCCATCTGCGAACATCAGGCCATTCAGTTGAAACTTGGTGAAATGGCCACCCGCACGGAAGCATCCCGTTTGCTGGTCGAGCGCGCAGCCGTCGCCTACGATCGTGGTGAGCGTTGTGACATGGAGGCGGGGATGGCGAAACTGTTCGCGACAGAGACTGCAATGGAAAATAGCGCCGAGGCCATGCGCATCCATGGTGGTTATGGCTATTCAAAGGAGTATCTGGTGGAACGCTTCTACCGTGATGCACCCTTGCTGGTGATTGGCGAGGGTACCAATGAAATGCAGCGCATTATTATTTCCAAGCAGCTGATCGAGAGGAACAAGGTATGAGCCTGCCGCTAGCCGGTATTCGTATCCTCGCAGTCGAGCAGTATGGGGCTGGACCCTTCGGGACTCAGCACCTCGCTGATATGGGAGCCGAGGTCATCAAGATCGAGAATCCTCATGATGGGGGTGACGTCAGTCGCTCCGTAGGTCCTCATTTTCTGAGCAATGGCGACAGTCTGTTTTTTGAAGGATTTAACCGTAACAAGAAAAGCATCCGGCTTGACCTCAAGCACCCCGATGGCATCAAGGTTTTGCACCAGTTGCTGGAAGAGTCTCATGTGCTTTTCAATAACTTGCGCGGGGATCTGCCGGTCAAGCTTGGTCTGACGTATGCGGATGTAAGCCACATCCGCAAGGACCTTGTCTGCGTGCATCTGTCGGCGTATGGCAGAGAAGGTTCGAGAGCCAGCTGGCCTGGATATGACTACCTGATGCAGGCCGAAGCGGGATACCTCTCACTGACCGGCGAGCCGAACGGTCCGCCTAGCCGGTTCGGATTGTCTATGGTTGATCTGATGACCGGTACGACTGCGGCCCTGGGTATCGTCAGCGCGTTGCTGGGCGCGAGACAGACCGGTGTTGGCATGGATGTCGATGTCAGTCTGTTTGATGTGGCGATGCACAATCTGGCTTATCTCGCGACTTGGTACCTCAATGCGGGTCACATGACGACGCGTGCACCGTACTCGGCACATCCATCGTTGGTGCCCAGTCAGTTGTATCGAACTAGCGACGGCTGGATTTTCATCATGTGTAATAAAGAGAAGTTCTGGCCTATCATGGCCAGTCTGATGGGCCACCCAGAGTGGTCGACTCGACCCGAGTATCGAACGTTTGCGGACCGGCTCAAGAACAGGGAGAATTTCAACCAGGAAGTGGGGGCTGTCATGCAGTGCGATTCCACGGATAACTGGATGAAAAAGTTTGCGGGTAAGGTGCCGGCGGCACCGGTCTATAACGTGGCTCAGGCCTTGGACAATCCGTTTGTCAAAGAACGTCGTGATATTGTCGCTGGAAAGCGCTTTCTAGAAGAAGATCCATCAGCGGACACCCTTCTGGAAGTTAAGGCTGTGGCTTCACCGTTGAGGTTTTCAGGGTCTGTGATGCCTGCCCAGGCTGCTCCGGCCATGGGTCAAGATACGCAGTCAGTCCTGATGCAGGCAGGACTGACGCCCGAACAGATTCAGTTCCTTCGAGACAAAGGAGTGGTTTGACGGCGACGGCAGATAAATTGATCGACTCTGGGGCCTTGAGCGCGCGTTAAGGCCTGGCGACCAGAGTTCTCAGGTGGAAAGCTTCATGAGTAAGATGCCCGCCAGAATCAAGGCGGCCGCTGCAAGACGCATGGGTGTTGCAGCCTCTCCCAGGAACCAGATGCCCATGAGAAAAGCGCCCAGTGCGCCGATGCCTGTCCACACCATGTAAGCGGTGCCGAGTGGCAGATGGCGCATCGCTGTGGCCAATAGAGCAAATGATCCAAACATTGTAACTACCATCAAAGCAGTCGGACCGAGGCGAGTGAAGCCATCTGATAGTTTCATGGAGTAAGCCCACGCCACTTCAAGAATACCTGCGATGCCAAGCAAGAGCCAAGCCATAATGGTTTCTCCATGACCGGGTAGTCCCGGTACTGATGTTACTGATTGCCGTGCTGACGAGCGTCTGGTGCGTGCAGGCAAGATTTCCTATGTTTTGCACTCGACGTCATGACTGCACGAGTACATTGTGAGCATTTGCTGTGTATGAACTTCGTGGAATTCTTCCACCTGATGATTTGTTCCGCAAAAGCTAACGGAACATACCTGATCTCACCGGTAGGCCAGAGCATTCTAGCGGATTGACAGACTCGAGGACGGGTTAGCGAGTTAGATCGAGAGTCAGCGTTGAACATCTGTCAGAGAATTCTTCTTTGAGGCCCATGACCAACTGTGAGCGCAAGCCCCTGGCTTTAGCCATGGGGTGGTTCAGTGTTGCAAACTATCGCTTTGAGCAATAGAGTTTTTTGGGAGGCAGAGGTGCGAGTCATCGTGCAGCGTGTCAGCCAGGCCAGTGTGCGGGTTGATACAAAAATTGTGGGTGAAATTGGGCAGGGATTGTTGGTGTTTGTCTGCTCTCAAACGGGTGACACCGAAGCGGTAATCACGCGTATGTTGCAGAAGATACTCAAGTTGCGGGTCTTCAGTGATGATGCTGGCAAGATGAACCTGTCATTGCAGGACGTCGGTGGTGGTTTGCTGCTGGTTTCACAGTTCACACTGGCTGCAGATGTATCGCGTGGAAATCGTCCCAGCTTTACAGCAGCTGCAGCGCCAGACCGGGCGATCACGGACTTTGAACGTTTGATTGCGCTGGCCAAGGCTGCGCATCCTGTGGTGCAATCGGGTGTATTTGGGGCCAATATGATGGTAAGTCTTGTAAACGATGGTCCTGTCACGATCCCGATTGAGATCAATCGCGATGCTTGAAAAATCCATGCGAAACATTATCCATCCGGGTCCTGTGATCGAGCCTGCGCTTCAGAGTTTGCCCGCCCGGGTGCTCACCGTTCTGGATCAGATTCCTGCGGGTGTCAGTCTGTTGGAGGGTTTTGATCGGCTGCTTGGAAAGTATGGTTGCCAGAGTGCCGTGGCGCGCCTCGGTTCTTCGAGTTTGTGGCCTGTCGTATATGTCTTGCCGGCGCTATCGAAATCTCGTGAGCATGCGGTCTACTACAGTGACCGACACGTACCCGGTTTGCCCGTTTCGCTCAACGAGGGGACGGTTACTGTTGGACTTCGTGATGGCGCGACCTGGCTACATTGTCATGCAAGTTGGTATGAGTCTGATGGTTCATGGCATTGCGGTCATCTTTTGCCGGATGAGACCTACCTTGCCCAGCCACTCGAGGTTGAGCTTAGCCTGCTTGCCGATGCAGGGTTTGTCGTGTGTGCTGATATTCACACCAATTTCAACTTGTTCAAGCCCCGAGTCTTGTCACT
>CAZBIN010000173.1:0-6570 GCA_964491995.1 uncultured Orrella sp. | reverse complement strand
TGTTTTACTGGAGGTGCATTGTGAGCAAGATCATTGAATCGCTGCGCGGCGACCTGGCGGCGCTACAAGAAGTCGGAGCCATCAGCAAGGTGACGATGCGCGAGTTCGACACTATTTGCCCGCCGCCGGTGCGGGAGTTCGGCGCTGCTGACATTAAGCGTCTGCGTGAAGCCTTGAAGTTCAGCCAACCGGTGTTTGCGCTGCACCTGCATACCTCGACCTCGACCGTGCGCAAGTGGGAGCAGGGCGAAACCCATCCCACAGGCCCGGCGCTTAAACTGCTGAACCTCATTGCCGACAAGGGCTTGCAGGCCATCATCTGATGCCTGCTCAGGGAGACAGGCTTTGGCGACGCGCATCGACCAATTCACCGCACAACATCTTGAAGCGGCTTGTCGTGTGCTCGTTGATACCGAACGTGGTCTGATCGGAGCGCAGATCGCGGCCAGCATCCGCGAGTTCGGCTGGGGCGCGCCGAACCTGATCGATGGTCAGAACAATGTGATTGCAGGCCATGGACTGAACCAGCGATACCGTACGGAATGAGTACCAATAGGCGCTGAGGCGGCAATATCCTATCCGCTCGAGATAAGAGATAGCAGCTGCGTCATCAGTTACCTCGAGGCCACGAGCCGCCACGAGCCTTGAGTAACTCCAGTCGCTGCTGAAAGCTCAGATAGGGCTTGTTATAGGTGGACATACGGCCCCAGAAATAGAAAACCCGCCCGTACGTCTTTCGACGCAGAGGAGCGGGCCGTGTTGGGATTAATACTACGTTGACCGTTTGATCGAGTCAATTCGATCTCTCTCTCTGTCTCTCTCTCGATCTGTAGAAGCAACTTAGTAATGTTCGTCTGTAATGTCCGTCGACGTAGTGCAACAGTTCCCCTGTCATCGGTCTGTGCCAGTCATCCACAGATTCTCTGCATCGCGCGTGGTGATGTGCGCGGGTGACCACTTGCGTGCTCACGTCCACGTTCAGTTGCGGGACGGGCGAGAGTGCACGGTCGAGCTTGACAGCCTGACCATCGTTGGTCGAATTGCCTTACGCGAGATCCGTGATGAGTTGTCCTGGATCGTGTGTCGAATCGTGTGTGGCTGCATGAGGACTGGCGGATCTTGAGGTCGGCTTTCTCGAGGGGTCAGAGCCCGCGACTCTTGAGGTACGTAATCACTTCCTGAACCGAGCCTTCAAATGATGCCGGCAGGTTCTTTTGGGTGCGCTGATAGCTGTACATGGGGTCGTAATACTCGACCATGAGAGGCGTGATCCACTGCACATGCCACTCGTTGCTGCCTGTGCTGGCCTGATGGTCCAGTGCTTTTTGAAGTAACTGGTTGAGATCAGCATAGCGCTGCATCCCCAGACGCTTGCGCAGATTGTGCAGGCTGCGAGTGAGGTGGGCTCTGAACAGATTGAAACCTTCCTCGAGTCCGTACACCGACTGGTAGTCTGTTTTGAGATTGTCGATGTAGTCGCGCAGGATTCTTGCGACACGATCGTCCAGATGTCCCGTCACCCACACCATCTCCGCCTGTGCGGTGCGCTCCCGGAGTGCGAGAGGGACAGCACAGCGGCCAATCAGATGCGCTTCGTCTTCAATCGCGATACTTGTGACGCCTTTGGCAGCCAGCTTGAGAAGATCGATGGCTAGATGGTTCTCGAAATCGATCTGGGCGGGCTGGCGCTCCACTCTCCCCCCAAAACTTGATCCACGGTGCTGGGCCAGCCCCTCCAGATCAATCGCGTGATCGAGCGCCTCGATGACATCGGTTTTGCCACAACCCGTCAGACCGCCCACCAGCACAAACTGACTCGACAGGCAGATTCTCTCGAGACTCTGGATCAGAAACTGGCGCATGGCTTTGTAGCCACCGGTGATGCGAGGATAGGCAATCCCGGCTTCATGCAGCCAGGACTGGGCAATCTGCGATCGCAATCCACCCCGAAAGCAGTACAGCGCGCCGTTCGGGTTGGCCTTTGCGAACGCCACCCAGGCCTGCACACGCTGCGCCTTGATATCACCACCTACAAGCTGGTGACCGAGTTCAATCGCACTTTGCTGGCCTGCCTGTTTGTATCGCAGGCCGACCTCGTGGCGCTCGGCGTCATTCATCAGCGGCTGGTTCAGGGCAGACGGGAACGATCCCTGGGCGAACTCGACCGGTGCCCGCACATCAAGCAGAGGCATGTCCTGCAAAAACACTTGTTCGAGATCGCTCAGTTGGGGCAAGGCTGCTGTCATATCGTGGTGGCTTCGGTGTGGAATTGATGTGGCTTTGGTGTGAGTTTTCTGCGGGTTGTCTGAGTACGTGCTGAGTATGCGCGGTTGCCTGTACTTTGACCGTACTTTGCCTGTGCTTGGCCTTTACCGCAGATCTGCGGTGGGCCCGTTTCAGGCCTGCCTGGGCTCGATGCTGCAACTGCTCATTCGCGGTGGATTCAGCGTCACCTCAAACTGCCGCAACACCCCGTCGCGGAAAACGTGTGCTGTGACTGTCTGACCGGGATGATGCATGCCCAGCACGCGTTTGAGTGCTGCAGTATCACCCGCCAGTTCGATGCCGGCCAGTGCGATCAGCTTGTCATGTGCTGCCAGACCCGACAGGTGGGCAGCCCCTTGCTCGAACACATTCCTGATCACCAGCTGGCCGTCCTGGTTCTTGAGGTTGATGTCAAGACTGGGCAGATCATCGGCCCCTTTGAAGGTCATCTCGAATCCTGCTGTCGCCAGCAAATCCTGCAAGGGCACGTCGTTAGGCTGATCAACCCATTGCGTGATTTCTGCGCTGACATCCACTCCGGTGGCTGCCTTGATGAGGCTGCCAAGCTCCGACTCTTGCAGACCGTTCTGAGTGCCGGTGTGGAAGTCGCGCCCGAACGTGTTCCAGAGCGCACGCATGACATCGTCAAGGCTGTGACGGTGGTCACTGCGCTGGCGGATGGTCAGATCCAGGCCCATCGCAACCAGTGCGCCCTTGGTGTAATAACTCACAATCGCATTGGGTGCGTTCTCGTCTTGCTTGTAGTACTTGGTCCATGCGTCAAAGCTGCTTTGCGCCAGGCTTTGCTTGTACCGACCGGTGCCCGCATGCACCTGATTGATCCCTTTGCAGATCTGCTTGAGATAGGTCGGCAGATCAATCACACCACTGCGCAGCAGCATCAGATCGTCGTAATAGGAGGTGAAGCCTTCAAACACCCAGAGAAGGCTGGTGTGTGATGGTTTGTCGAGCTGGTAGGGAACAAACCGGGCTGGCTTGATGCGCTTGACGTGCCATGTATGAAAATACTCGTGACTGACCAGACCGAGAAAATCGACATAGCCTTCAGGCGCTTTGGCTGGCTTGCCAGATTGTCCGGGCTGGGTCTGAGCTTTCACTGGCAGATCCTTGCGCGGGAACATCAGCGCGGTGCTCGCGCGGTGCTCAAGCCCGCCATAGCCATTGTGGCTCAGCATCAGCATGAACACGTACTTGCGCGAGCAGTCCAGAAAGGGTGCGCGAAGTGTCTCGGGCTCAAACAGTTCGATCTGGGCCTCGCAGATTTTTTGTGTGTCTTGCGCAATCCGTTCCAGATCCAGGTTGGGATAGTGTCCGGTGATGACAAACTCATGCGCGGCACCATGGGCTTCAAAGCAGATCACCTGCGGTGTGCCTATCTCCACCGGATGGTCAATGAGCGCGTCATAATCCGGTGCTTCGAAGTGTGCCAGCAGATCCGGGTCGACCACCGCATTCATGCTGCTGTAGGCCTTCCACCGAGAAGTGTGCGGCGGGTGCTCGATGCGCACTTCGCAGCCGAGATGCTCCAGGCCGTGCGCCTTTAAAAACACGCTGGTGCCGTTCAGAAAGCAGTGTGAATCATCGAAATGGGCGCCACGAACCGACGCATCCCATGCATAGACCGTGATTTCCACCTCAAGACTGCCCTTGCAACCATCAAATGCCCAGGTGTGTGAGTCCAGTTGCAGCGGCGTCAGGTCCGTTGGCCCGGTCGTGGTCTTGATGCATCTGGCCTTGATCGTCTCGATGTTCTTGGAGAAGTCGCGAACCAGATAGCTGCCGGGAATCCACGCGGGCATGCTGACCACCTGTCTTTGCGCGTCAGGTTGCGCAATCTGTAGCGTGACCCTGAGTCTGTGGCCTGCGGGATCAAAAGGGTTGATTGTGTACAGTAGAGTTTGAGGTTTCACGGTGTTATGGTGTGACACAAAGTTGTTGCACTAGAGTTTGCACATTGAAGATCGCACAGTAGGTTGCACTGCAGGTTGCACTGAGGCGCAGAGAAATGTGGCAACCAATGTGGCAACCAATGCGGCAATAAAAGTTTCAACACAGACAGGTTACGACATAAAAAGAATGGAGCAAGAGATGAGTGGAAATACGAGTGGATCAGCGAGCGCAACGGTAAGCAGTCAGTCTAATGGAAGTGCATCCCATCCCGAGTCGCTGGTGCTTGAGCAGGTCCAGGGGCGTGTGGCAATTCTGACGTTGAATCGTCCCAAGGCACTCAATGCCCTGAACGATGCCCTGATGGATGAGCTCGGTGCCGCGTTACTGAAATACGATGCTGATGATGACATTGGCGCGATCATTGTGACAGGCAGCCAAAAAGCCTTTGCAGCGGGTGCTGACATCTCCGCCATGAGCAAATTCACGTTTGCACAAGTCAGCAAGCAACAGTTTATTTCACGCAACTGGGAAATCATCTTGCAGGTTCGCAAGCCGGTGATTGCTGCAGTTGCGGGCTATGCACTGGGCGGTGGTTGCGAGCTTGCGATGATGTGCGACATGATCTACGCCGCGGACAACGCGAAGTTCGGTCAACCTGAAATCAAGCTCGGCATCATCCCGGGGGCAGGGGGTACCCAGCGTTTGCCGCGTGCGGTCGGCAAGTCCAAGGCCATGGACCTGGTGCTGACAGGACGCATGATGGACGCCCAGGAAGCAGACCGGGCAGGTCTGGTGGCCAGGGTGATTCCGCTGGATCAGTTGATGGAGCAGACGCTGGAGGCGGCCACCATCATTGCCTCGATGTCGCTGCCTTCGGTGATCATGGCCAAAGAGTGTGTCAACCGGGCCTGGGAGTCGTCGCTGGCCGAAGGCGTATTGTTTGAGCGCAGGGCATTTCACTCGCTGTTTGCGACTGCTGATCAGAAAGAGGGCATGGCCGCATTCACGGAAAAACGACAACCCGACTTTAAACACGTCTAAAAGCAGTCACGGCCTTTGCGTGAAGTGTTGAAATCACGCTATACTCTCAAGGCTTTGAGATTGATGAGTCGAGTTTAGCCTGTCAATTGAGACAAACCCGCTCCAGATAAACCCGAACAGATCAAGTATCATCGGGCCCGTGATGGGGCTGTCTGTCTGATGTTCAGATGGATGGGGTGCGGGTAAATTTTGCGGGTGGCTGGCTGTCATGAGCGTAAAGGCAATGGATAGATTCCCGCCGGGCGACGAGGTCGAGCGTGAAAGTGAGCGAGTTTCACTGACACCCGTTCAGAAAGCGCAGGTTTCAGCGCGTGCCAGGCGTGGTCTGGCGACAGTGCTGATGGCGCAGACGTTGTCAGGTCTGGCGGTGAGCCTTCTGCTTTTGATGGTGGCAGGCTGGCCAGCAGGGCTTAGTGCACTGTGTGGATCGTTCAGTTATCTTCTGCCCAACGCGCTGTTTGTATTGCGCCTGGTGCTCTCGACTTTCAGGTCGGGTGGTTCCGGTCCCATGATGTTTCTGATCGGAAACGTCCTGAAAGTACTGGTTGCTGTCGCATTGCTCTGGGGCTTGTCCCGGCTGGATGCGGGCTGGGTTAACTGGCTTGCGGTGGTTGCGGGGCTGATAGCAACGCTCAAGGGTTATTGGGTGGCTGTGCTGCTGACAGGCGGCCGGATCACCAAGCACATGTAAGGTAGGCTGACGCGTTTTGCGTCAGGCTTCGATTGGTCAAGCATTGCCGCGGGTTGTTGACCGCGACGGTTTAACGAATAGAAAAGGGTTTGCATGGCTGCCGCTGGTGACATCTCCCCCCAGTCTTATTACATCCAGCACCATCTGGTGAATAACAATAATTCTGGTGGCAAGCAGGAATTTATTGTCGATTTCAGCATCATCAACTACGACTCGATGTTCTGGTCATGTCTGATGGGTCTGATTGCGATCTATTTCATGTGGCGTGGTGCTCGCGCTGCAACGTCGGGTGTTCCCGGAAAGATGCAGGCGTTTGTCGAGTTGCTCGTCGATATGGTCGAGCAGCAGGCCAAGAGCATTGTGCCCAATGAGGAAAGCCGCCGTTTCATCGCGCCGCTGGCGCTGACGGTGTTTGTCTGGATCGTTCTGATGAACGCACTTGACCTGGTTCCCGTGGATCTAATGCCCTGGATATGGAAGACCACCGGTCTGGGTGCGCAAGTGGGTGATCCTTTGTACTACCACAAGATTTTGCCGACGGCTGATCTGAACGTACCGCTGGGCATGTCCTTCGGCGTGTTGTTGCTGATGTTCTACTACGGCATCAAGATCAAGCATCCCGGCGGGTTTGTCAAAGAACTTTTTACGGCACCGTTTCATGC
>CAZBIN010000172.1:0-6584 GCA_964491995.1 uncultured Orrella sp. | reverse complement strand
ACGCTCTGGTCATCGCCGTGCCGTCAGGCGCCGCGCTGGGCGACACCTTCGCGCGATCTATTCAAGCGATTGATGGGTGTAGCGGCATCGGTTTTTCTAGTTTTCGGAATGCTCGGAGCGCCGAGAGATGCCAATGCTGATCAGGGTTCCCGGCCTCTCACGAGGGGGGGCAACGTCCTATACATCGTGGAAAGTATGTCTTATCGCCTGGGTCGAATTTTGGCGCTTTTCCGGCGACTGAACACGCCGCTACCGTGCTGACATTTGGCACATGATCAGTCACCGTGTCCCCCGCAGATTGCCGAGCATCCGCACCATAGTTGAAGACCTGAACGCGACACCGGCAGACGTTGCAAAGGCCCTTGATGTGGGCGTGTCCACCGTTTACCGATGGTTGCAGCAAAACAACGCACCTAGGCCCGCAATGCTGGCCCTGTTCTGGCTGAGTCGCTGGGGACAGTCGGCCATCGACTGCGACATGCACAACCGGTCGGCCGTGTTTGAGGGACTGGCAAAGGCCCTCGAACGTGAACTATGGCAACAGCGCCAGGACTTCGCCAAGCTGGCACAAATCGGCCACTATGGGAGCGCAAACGATCCATTGCCGCACGTCGCCCCGCTGCTTGGTCTTGATGACGCGAGGACGTTAGAAGCACGCCGACCAGGACAGCCGCGAAGCGACAACCAGGACATGAAAACGCTGAAAGTTAACAGGGGCAAACGCTAACCGGCTGATCCGACCGATGCTGTACGGACGCGCCCAAGGTCGCGCCCTTCCAGCACCGGCCACCATGCTGACCGGGCCTCACTGACTGATAGGAAATTCTGCCTGTTGATCCTGCTGGACAACGCGAACGGGTTTAGCCTGTTCCGGCTTTCGATCAACACGATTACCTGAAGTGTCCCAGGCCAGGAAGAAACCACCCTGGGCGATACCCTTGCACAAGTCAGCACCAACATCCAATCGGGTGCCCTGCTGCGTGTAGCACTGGCACCGGGTAGCCGACTGAATGCAGGCAGCAGGGTATGGAACATGAACAGGCCGCGTGCGCTCATCGTAGACAGGCGCAGTGTGAGGCAGGCCGGCAATTCGGGGCTGATGCTGCTGGACGTATTCAGCAGTGGTCAAAGGACGTGAGCGACTACCAGGACTAGCCGGAGCTGGCCCGAGCTGATGGACCGGACCAGATGCAGGCACGCCAAGTGGTGGCGTTTCAACGTCGCTCACCTTGTCTTGAAAGCGTGACCAGATGAACCACACGATGGCAGCCAGGACGAAAGGCACAACCAGGAGCAGCCAAACGCGCATAGGGATTCGTGCCTTGTGAGTGTGAACCTCGGCAGACTTGTACCAGGAGAAGGACTCCTTGGGATACTTGAAGTCGTGACGTGTTGACTCATCGCGGTTCTTGTCGCAATTTTCCTTACAGGAGTTCCACTCGTGAATGGTCGACGCAGGCAAGCCGAATTTACGGACAACGTGAAAATGAAGCCCAACCAACCGGCGGACGTTTGTATCAACCAGCATAGGGTGCTGGGTGATAAGGAATATATCGAGCCCCTTGTGCCGGTGGGTTTCCAACTCTGCAACGTGAGGCGGGACATTAGAACCATAGGACCGAGGCCGATAAATGCGCTGGCACTCATCAATCACAATGATGGCATTGGCAGGGCAATCCATCCACTTCTCACCCTCAATTTCCGTCCAGGGCAAATTAAGGTCGGGAATACCAGAGTAATAGACTGGCCGATTTTCCTTTTCGGCTTTTGCCTTAATGAAATTCAAGGTCCATAGGGTTTTGCCATTGCCAGGGAGACCGGTAATAAGGCCGATCATTTAACCACCAGCTTTCTCGCGCCATCGACAAGGCCATTTAATACCATCTTGGCAGCGATGGCAGACATAACCACAGCAACAGCAGAACCAACGCGAGCGGCACTGAGTACCGCAAGAGCTTGCGCAGGAAGCCCACCAAACTCAGCCGCGATCTGGTTCTTGATCCAACCAAAAGAGGAATCAAGGCCCGAATATGTCAGATATGTAAAACCCAACGCAATCATGACCCGACCGACCATTGTTCCAGCGGCCTGGATGAAACCGCCGACCAGAGCAGCAATAAACGGATTCATGAGCGATCCCCCCGGAAAACGATGAAGCCAGCGACAAGGTAAGCAAAAGCCATGAGAGCGACGCCGAGCACTTGGAGCTGGGGACACATGGCAGAAAAGGCAATGGTGTATGACGTGCCGCCGACATTGACTGAAACGTCGGACGGACACCCACCAGAGCCACCAAACAAAGGCACCTCGGACAAGCGCGAGCCAAGATCAAAAGCCTCAGAACCGCCAGGAATACCAAGTCCAGAAGCAGCACCAGCAGCCATAGCAGCCGTCCCAGTGTTGATCTGTTCAGTCATGCCAGAGACATCAGCGGCACATGCGGACTTCCAGGACGCTTGAGCTTGAGCGCATTGAACCGCATCACCCTTACACTGAAAACCACCAGAACAAGCACCACCCCAGGAGCTGTCATCCGCTGCTTTGCAAATAGCAGCACGAGGATTCTTTGAGCAAAACTCACTAAACGACTCGGTAGTTTCCTTTTCATTCTCAGTTGTAGAGCCGTCAGGATTGGTCACAACAACCGTTTCCTTAGTAACGCATACACCGCCGTCACACTCGGTAGATTTGGACCCACTCTGAGACTGAGAAGCAGAGCCAGAAGGCGCAGAAGCACCATTAGGCGTTTCAGTTGTATTCTCAGAGCTGGAAGAATCCGAGGCTTCCTTGCCCTTACATGGCACGCACATAAACTGCCCATTGAACGTTCCGGGACATTGGCCGGTTGGACATTTACCAGCGTCCTGTCCACCAGGGCTGTCAGGTGAATCTACCCCAGGGGCATCAGGTGACGGAGTACAGCTATCACCTGTTTGCCGCCAATTGCCATAGGTCTTATTAGTTTGTTCACTGTAAGACCCTGAAATCAAAACAATACGGCAATTATCATTACAGCCAATAAAAGTATCACCAGACACAGCAAAAGCACCTGCCGGGCCAGTTTTGCAGACGCATGTATTAGTTTCAGGGTCTAATTCCTGATTTGGCCCGCACTCTGGAATAGTAATTTCCTTCAGACACTTCCATTTATTGGAATCAGTCGGGTCTTGCATGAAAGATGCATCCGAGGGACAAACTAGGGATTGTGGAAACGTAGTAGTCCAACCACCACACGTCGCTCTGCAACCAGTAGCATTGGCAGTACCATAATAAGGATCGCCACCCTCAAGCGAAGCAACACAACCACCGGTGTCCACACGGGTCTGACAAGAGGCAAGACGAGACTCATTATCTGTGCTGCTATTACCATCAGTACGAAAAAGAGAAGGTACGACGACATATTGCTTGCCGCCAATTTCAATGGCTGCAAATGACTGTTGAGCAGACAGGGCAAGGAGGAAAATCAGAATCAGCCGCGAAAAATAAGCCATGAGCCCCCCAACAGTGCCAGGACAACGAACCAACCGATAAATGGTGATGCTTCCATATTCCCTCCTTTGCGTTTTGACCAGGACAGACCAAAACGAAAAAGCCCCCGAGGGGGCCGGGCCGTCGATTGCTTTACAGCGCGCGACGAATCCACTTAGTCAGCTTGATGGCCACCATCACGCCGAACACAGCAGCACCAACGGCCGCAATGTCAGTGGCGGCAGCAGTCACCGCCGTCACGTCAGTGGCCGCAGAAGCAACACCACCGGCCAACACACCAACGGCACCCAGGCCAAACTTTTGGAACTTGCTCATAAGGGTTCTCCTAATCAAGAGCTTCGCCGTCATTCCTGAGCGTCAAGACAAGAGCCTTGGCCGCCCACGCGATACACCACACCCCGATCACGGCAGCGGAGAGCAGTGCTCCATCCTCGGCGGACAGATACAGAGGGGACGTAAAAGCAGGCACGTCCACCAAATAGAGAGCAGAGGGACACGGACTGGACGAGTCAGGCGACAACACCTGAACCAATCCCGAGCCGGTTTCAATATTCGTGACAGTCACACACTGAAAAGCCATCAAGCCACCTTGAACCAGGAGAAAGGACCGGAGGCGACGAAAGGCCGACCGTGATCCAAGACACGCTGCACACCATAGGCAACGCCGAGCCAGACGCGGGCGAACTCCGACGGGAAGTGCTGACCCGTGGGGCTGATCCAACCGCCGCCGACGGCCCGCCGCCAGTCGTCCTTGATATCCGATCGAGCCTGGACGAAGGCGGGCAAGCCCAGCCAACGACGAGCACGCCGCAGCGCGTGTTCCAGACCACCCACACCAAAGATGCGCGATCCCTTGGGGAAAGAACCGAGCGTGTCGCCCATGCCTTTCGACAGGTACTTGAGCAGGTACGGCACCGCAGCGCGAGCGACCTCGATTCGTGTCATGCCGTGACACCACCAGCCCTGTTTATCAGGCTTGGGCAGGGTGAAGCCGCGAGGCACCCACAGGGCAACGTGGTAATGGATCACGCCGCGCTTTTGCAGCTCTGCGACCCACACATAGCGGCAGGGGATGCCCTTTCGTCCGCACCACTTCCGGACGTGATCCAGGAAGGAACTAACATGCTTAGGGGACCAATCTTCATTCGTGCCCGCGTAGGTCAGCGTGACCATCAAACACTGATCACTGCGACGGCCCTTTTCAGAAACCAGATGACCGCGTGCCGCGAAGCCTACAGCGCGGCGGAGACGTGCGAGCCTGCTAAGTTCCTTGTCAGGCACGAAGGCATCAGGCACTCGCTCTGCGAGCGCCACTAGGTCAGCATCGCGTTTCTGACTTGTTGGAACTGAGACAAGCCCAGGGGCCGGGCTGCGCCCTGCCCCGGCGAGCGCGACCGGTGCCGCGCTCATGCAACCACCCCGCGAACAGAACGAGCCAGGTTGACAAGCAGCGAAGCGAATTGCTCAGGCGTGCGCTCACGCTCGGCCCTGCCCATACGCTCAACAGAATGAGAGGCAGAGCAAAGCTCAAAAGGCAAAGCAGGAACAGCACAACCGACCAAATAAAGCCCGGTCGCTTTTGGGGCACGGTGCCCAAAATCGCCTTGATTCAAGGTGATCAAGACACCGCCGAAGCGGTCACGTAAGCCAGGTGACAAGCAACCAGCCTCACGCCAAAGGCCAGAAGAAACTGGGTGCTCAAGAACACCACCGAAGCGGCGCACCATCGCAATTGACCACAAGGCCAACTCACGCTCACCGTCGCGCGGCTTCGCAACGGCCTTGTATTTGCCCCACGAGCGACACGGAGGATGAAAGACAGCAGGACAACCGCCCGGCCAGGTCAACGCGTCGCGTTCATGGTCGTAAGCATCAACGCCCGGCATAGCCTTGTAATGACTGTCGGGACGGACGAACAACGCGGCAATCATGCTGCACCCCGCTGGCTCAAATGACGAGACTCAAGCCGCAAGGCTTGATCAGCAAGGGCGTGATAGCTGGCCATGTAGCCGAATCGGAGCATGGTTTCAGCACGCGCCCAGAGGTCAGCAATGCGAGGCGTCACAGCGAGTACCCCCCGATGGGCATGGCATGACCGTTGAGCAGTTGCACATCGACGGTGCCGTCAGCAAAGACAGAAACGGTCAGGCCCGCTACTTCGGGGTCTTGCCGCTCCTGCAATGCCAACTGGCGCACCGCCATTGCCACCAGGGCCAGCGATGCCGCCTCATAGGCGGTTTGCATTTGGGGGGCGCTCATGGGTGCACCCGTCAGGCAGTGGCAGGACGGGAAGCCGCCTTCAACGGAGCCAACCGCGGACGGAAGAGAAGCCCCTCGTCTTTGACGTAGAAGCCGGACGGGTGCAGGGTGTACTCGCCGGTCGGGAACGGAGCGGCACCACGCTCAAGCAGGAAGCCGAACTTCTCGGGATAAGGGACGGCTTCACCGTGTTCATTGACCAGGAACGCATAGCCAAACTGTTTGAACAGTTCGGCGGGTTGACCGGTCTTCTTGTTGGTGTACTTGATGTGCTCAGGGACGGACGAGTGAATGTGAATCTTGATCATGGTTGGCTCCTTCAAGCGGTGACAGGAGCGCCAGCGATCAAAGCCGCAGCGATTCGAGCAACTTCGGAACGGTAAAAGCTCACCGTTTCGTGGTTCTCGCCCAGGCTCTTAGCGAGCTTGTCGGCGGTTTTACGGACAGTTGCAAAGCGCTTGGCATCAAAGGACATGGTTGGCTCCAAGGTGTACATTTCGCTAAACGCCAATTAAGCGTTTAACAATTTGCTAATCTAATTAGCGTTTCGCAAAATGTCAAGCGAAAGGACAAGCCATGTACCGGGAATTAGTGCAAAACCTAAGCAAAGAGCAGATCGACGAACTGCAAAAACAAGGGATTGCCCGCTCGATCGTGAGCAACTGGAAGCACGACAAAAGGCTACCGACGCGACCGCAAACAATCCTATTGGCCGACGTATGCAAGGTAGACCCAATGGAACTAGAGCGCGAACTGATGCTGATAGAAACGCCACCAGAACAGCGCGATCTATTCAAGCGATTGATGGGTGTAGCGGCATCGGTTTTTCTAGTTTT
>CAZBIN010000171.1:0-6663 GCA_964491995.1 uncultured Orrella sp. | reverse complement strand
TTCTGGCACTTCGTTCAACGCTGCAGTGGTCACGGAGTCGTTAACCGAGAAGTCGAGCACAACCTCCGAGTCGTGAGTGGTGTCCGGCGCACCAGCGCGGCTCGAGCGAATCATGGACCAACCTGCAAACACATGCATTCCCACAACGACGCACAAAATTAGCAGTCGTCCAAACCCGTGCGTGCTTGGGGAATCCGTATTGTCAAACTTACGAAACTTGTTAAACATCTGCCATCACGATCAAGCGGTCGGCGTGCAACGGATGAGTTCTGACAACCATGGGTAATCCGTACACCTCTTCGAGTAGCGTCTCATCAAGCACTTTTGCTGGCTTATCAAGAGCACAGATGGTTCCGCGGGTCATCAGCATCAAACGATCACACCACCGCGCGGCCATATTCAGGTCATGCAACACCACCACAACGGCAGTACGGGACTCCCAAGCCAGCGCACGAACGATCCGCATTAACAAAACCTGGTGCTTTGGATCAAGACTCGCCGTTGGCTCGTCGAGAAGCATGTAGGCAGACCCTTTAAACTGCATGATCGCGCGAGTCTGAACCAGCACCCGGGCAAACTGCGCACGCTGTTGCTCTCCGCCAGACAGCGCTTTGTAGGATTGCTGCGCCTTGTGCTCCAGGTCAATCTGGGCGATCGCCTCCTCAGTCCACCGATGCACCTGAGATGGTGATGCATCGGGGAACGGATAAGCGCCCATTGACACCACATCTGCGACGGGCAGATCAAAGGTCATTGCACTATGTTGGGGAAGTACCGCCCGTGTTCGGGCCAAACGTAATGCACTCGATCCATCCACCGTCAGCCCGTTAAAACTGATACGACCACTGCTGATAGGCAGTTCCGCGCAACAGGCACCCAGAAAAGACGATTTCCCAGCTCCATTAGGGCCGAGTACGCCGAGCACTTCTCCGACAGGAAGATCGACGCTGACATCGCACAAAACCTCGCGACCACCGCGCTGCATGCTCACCGACAACACTTGCATGGAATGCGGGTCTGTATTCATCGCCTGCCCCTCACGAGTAACCAGATAAAAAACGGTCCGCCTATCAGACTCGTCACCAATCCGATCGGCAACTCTGACGGAGCAATCAACACGCGTGCCAGCCAGTCACCCATTGTGAGCGCCAAGGAACCACCCAGTGCACTAGCCGGCAGTACCCATCGATGATCCGATCCCAGCCACAGCCTGACCAGATGGGGCACAACCAGCCCAACAAATCCAATACCCCCGGTCAATGCAACAATCGGACCGACAGTCAGTGCAACCAGCGTGATCAATTGCCAGCGCAAGCTAGACAGTGAATATCCGAGATGAAAGGCTTCTCGCTCGCCAAGCAGTAAGGCATTGAGCACTTTCCACTGGGTAAGCAAGAGCCCGACCACCAGCACAGTCCAGGGACCGATAACGACCAACATTGACCAGTTGGCGCCAGCCAGGCTACCCATATTCCAGAACGTCAGGTCACGTAGTTGTGCATCGTTGGCATTGATGATCAACAACCCCATCACACTGAAAACAATGGTGTTGATCGCAATACCTGCCAGTAAAAGCCCTGACGCACTACGCGACATCCGACCCAGAACATATGCAAAACAGGTTGCTAGCAGGCTGCCGACAAACGCCGCACTTGCGACAATCAGGAGTCCACCAGCGGTCAGGACAATCGCGATGACTGCGCCCAGACTTGCGCCTGCTGACAGGCCCACCAGACCCGGTTCGGCTAATGGATTGCGAAACAAGGCCTGCATGACTGCGCCTGAGACTCCGAGCGCCGCACCAGCAACAACACCCAGAAAAATTCGCGGCATCCGGATGTTGGCCCAGACATTCTGAGAGACGTCATCAAGAGAGCCCGCTCCGACCCACCACATTGCGAGACGAGAAATATCGATGTGATACGCCCCGTTGACTGAAGAAAACACGACTGCGACCATCAACAAAAGCGCAAGCAGCCCCAGTCCGGCAGAAAAACGAGAGACCGCCGTCACCTGCGACAAAGAGAACGATCTAATTTGCAACACCGAGCACCCCGTCACGCACATAGGCGATTGCCTGCGGGAACCGCAAGCCGAACCCCTGAGCCAGCAGATCATCCAGGACGATGACCCTGTTGTGCTTGACCGCTGGCGTCATCGCCAGCACGGGACTTTGTTTGACCTGATCAAGCCCTCCCATCGACTCAACCGTGCTCGTGGTCACCACTAAAACCTCTGGTGCCAAAACACTAACCGCCTCAGCCGAGAGAGGACGGTACGCGCTCTTTCCTTTAAGTACGTTCTTCAGGCCCGCTGTTTCCAGCACAACGTTTGCCGCAGTATCACTGCCTGCACCCAGCAGTTTGCCGCCCCGCATCACCACCGTCATGGCACTGAGCGGTGGAGCTGATTTCGTCTGTATCGCCGCAAGCGAAGACCGGAGCTCACGCATCAGCGCATCACCCTGCGCTTGAGCCTGGAGAGACTCCGCTATAAGCTCGATTCGGGATTGCAGCGACTCGAGGGTAGGCTTGTCCGAGACCATGATCACAGGAATACCCAGAGACTTCATCTGGGCGATTGCATCTGGTGGTCCCGCATGCTCGGATGCCAGTATCACAGTTGGACGCAAGGAAACCACGCCCTCAGATGGCAAGCGTCGGTAATAGCCGACACTTGGCAAGCCCGTCGCTTCCGGGGGATAGATGCTTGACTGGTCTGTGCCCACAATACGTGCACCCGCGCCAAGCGCATAGACAATCTCTGTCACACTTCCCCCTAGTGTCACAATTCGGGAAGTGTCGATTGTCTGCTGCGCGACGGCCGGACTGCCAAGCACAGCCAGACTGACGATAAGTGCTGCACTGAAGGAAACTGCCGCAGTTACCAAGCGAATGAGAGCTGATTTCAACCACGCAATCATGACGCGAGCGCACCTTTGCAGTAAGACACCATCAAATCGCGCCAGGCCGATAACTCGGGCTTGCCGGGCTTACGCTCACCAAAGAACTGAACAACCAACTCGCCTTTGACGTCGTACACCTCAAGCGATGTCACCCAGCCGTCAGCTGTCGGCTTGTTGACAACCCAGGCCTGGTCGACCCGTCCCATATCAAGATGCAAATTGAACGTGGCATCAAGCACGTTAATCCAGGATCCGCGCTCGACAATCTTCGTCACAGGACCTGTGTGAATCTGGATCATGCCCCTGTTTCCGACAAAGCACATGATCGATAGCACATCCCTGGCCGCCTGTCGCAGCATCTTGTCCACCGTATCCACAGGCACCTGCTGCGCTAGATCCACTCCGACATCAAGCAACGCGCCCATGCGGCTGACGTTGAAGTTTCGTAGCATCGGGAAGAAGTCATGGGTGTCTTGCAGACCTAGCCAGGCCTGCCGAAACGCGGCTGGATCAGCAACCCGGTCATTGCGCACGTCTGGCTTAATCTCGACAGGCACTGGCCAGACCGGCGCGACAGCATGGTCCTGGACTAGTTTGAGGTACTGAGCCGTGTCGGTTTCTGACGTGCAGTAGATTTTGTGGATCGCAACCCCTTCCTTGTCAAAGAACTGCAAGCTCTGGCGGCCACCCTCCTCGACAGCCCAGACTGTCGACCAGCAATCAAAAAAGACCCTCAGATCAATATCTGGCCCCAGCACAAGACCCACATGACCAGATGCCTTGATGTCTTCGTATGCACCGTGACGTTCGTGCACGCAGATGTCATTGCGGGTCAGCGCCATGACACGCCCCAGCGAACCCATTTCCTTTAAGACCGACTGACCCGTTCCGTCGAGCTTGACGCTATGTACCGGACCGCAACTCGCTGCTACCCACTGAGCCTCGGTCAGTCCCAAGACGCGCGCAATCTCGCGTGCACGCATCTTGCGATCCTGTTCGTCAAGCGACGCATAACGCTCAAGGACCTGAGATTTCTGCTTCTGGTACTCGATATCCACATCTAGACTCAGTGGGGTGTCGATCATGTTCAACATGAGTAAATCCTTTCTCGATCCAAGGTTCAATATTGATAGGTAAACGAAACTGCAAAATTGCGTCCCGGCTGGGTATAAGCATCAATCGGACGTGCGATCGGGTTCACGCCAGCGCTGGGCACGTCGAGCGCATTCCAGTATGTTTTGTCGAATAGGTTGAAGATCCCCGCTTGAACAGTAAGACCTTTGACCTGAGCGGGCCTCCAATAAGCTGTCAGGTCTACGACCCCGTAGCCTGGTGCCTTGAAGTCCGGATTCGGATGGGTCGGCGTTGCATTTGGATAGGCAACCTGGGTTCTTGCTGCCGCGGCAGTCATCTGGGCACGCACGCCCCACTCATCCTGGCTATAACCAAGACCGGCAATGGCCGTCAGTGGTGCAACAGAGTTCAGGTATGTGTCGGTTGAACGATCCTTGCCAACTGTCCAGGCTAATGAGCCAAAAATGCTCCAGCCAGGTGAAAACTTCCATTCTCCACGGGCCTCGACGCCGTAAATTCGAACATCGGCAAGATTCTGAAAGCTCTGGACGAAATATGGGTACTGACGCGTTCCCGGACCCGTGACGGACTCGATAAAGTTGGTATAGGTGTTATCAAAGTAAGTCAGGGCACCATTAAGCCCATCGTCACCAAACCTGGTTCCGAACTCCCATCCCCTGCTTTTCTCTGGATCAAGGTTCGGGTTGCCCTGGATCAGATAGGTCCCGGGAGAGCCAAATCGGCTGTACAGCTGTGTCGCGGTAGGCGCATTGAATGCCATTGCGTACTGAGCATAGACGCTGAGCCCCTGCATTGGCTTCCAGGTAGCCAGCAGCTTGGGAGACCAGGCCTGACCACTCGAGGATGGCAGGTTTGTGGACGTCGGGTTGGCGCTGAACCCGCCCGAAGTCTGTGGCGTATAACTGTAATCGTCGTAGCGAATTCCAGGTGTTACCAGAAACGTGTCGTTGGCAAAGCCAATCGTGTTTTGTAACCAGAGCGCGTACTGATTGCCCTGCGTATTCGGCATGTCCGCCTGGTTGATGTGAAAAAACGAACACGCCGTAAATGGGCGTACCACCGGGGGACACGAGTCTCGCCCGGCAACATACTGCTTGACCTCTGTTGTGTAGAACTCCGCGCCCATCTCCCAGAACTGGCTGATATCAGCGCGGATTGCTTTTGAAATGTCCAGATTCAAACCATACGTGGACTCCTGGATCGAGTTTCCACGGTAGTAAGCACCGATCGGCGCTGTTCTGCGATTGGCATTCAAGTCACTCGAGAGTTTGACCTCCTGCCAGTAAGCCTGCGCGGTAAATGTATCGATGATTGAGCTGGCGTCAGCGGCAGCCCAGGCATAGTCAAGCGCAATACTCTGGCGGGTGGTTTTTTCGGTGAGGTAACTCTGACCTGCAAAGTAAGTCGCGGGATTGGCAGTCAGGTCTGTGATGTCATCATTGCGGTCAAAGTATGCACCCGTCAGCCCGAGTTTGTGTCCACCACTAACAAGCTGTTCAAGCTTAAGCAAGTAGTTCTGCTGGGTGTAGTTGTCAGGATTGGGTTCTGAGCGAGTGACGCCATACCCCCCCACAGTCCCTTTATTGATCGTTTCGTGACCGGACTGAACACCCGCCTGCAACAGCCAGCTAAAGCCTTTATCGTTACGAGCCGCAAATGCGCCATTGAGCAACCAGCTGTTGTCAACCGACTGGTAGCCCGTCTTGGCCATTGCACCAAAATTTTTGCCCCCTTTAAGCAAGTCTTGCGGAGTCAGTGTTCTGACATCAACCACGCCACCGAATGCCCCGGAGCCGACGGTGCTGGAGTCTGACCCACGAACCACGTCGATGGCACTCAGTGAACTGAAATCCACCGCATTCAACCCACCCGTCACACCGCCCTGATCGCCTCTGACATCGCTCAGATAGGACTGCCGAATACCATCAATTCTAGTTAATACCCTGGTTCCTTCCAGACCACGGATATTGATACTTCTTGTCGTTGAGTTGTAATTCACGCCGGGCTCGGCTCTGGCCCCGAACTGCGACCAGTTCAGGATCTGCAACTCGTTTAACTGAGCTCGATCGGTCTGAGTCGCCCAGGGTGTCTTCTCGCTTTCGAGTTCACCGGTCACGGTAATGGCTTCAAAAGCCTGGGTGACGGATTCGTTGGCATTGTTCTTGTCTGATGTTTCGAGAGCACTTTGCGCCACAACATTCATCGCAGACAACGCCAGGGGAAGCGCAGCCAGAGTGAACCTGGCGCTGCGCGCCGAAATACCGGAATTTTTCATATGGGGTGTAAGCAAAAGTCTGAGAAAGATTGGAAACAACACTTTTTTCTATTGATAGTGAAGTAACGAAATGATACCGATTCTCATTTGTATTTGCAACTACGAATCGATTCAATAATTATTCCTATTCAATATTTTTGAGCTCGCAAGGCATCACTCCTGATCCGGATCAACGGTTCACCTCACATCCCAAGCAGGTTTTGATGTTGCATTCAGGCAAGCCCTACGAACCGGCGAATCCAATCAAGTGCAAACAAGTGGCATAATGGAGTCCTGCGGCAGCAGTGGGTGTCCTTCTGCAAGTCATAAAAGTCTTTCTATGCGAGCTTTTTTCTACAAATATGCAGTTATTTTCAGCTGTGCAATTTGACAAGCAAAAAATATCGCG
>CAZBIN010000170.1:0-6680 GCA_964491995.1 uncultured Orrella sp. | reverse complement strand
CATTGCTCGGACTCGACGCTGTCATTGCGGCCGCCGAAGGCACTATTCACAGCGTGCGTATGACGACCCGCAAACCGCCGGAAGGCTTGAAAGGTGCACCTCATCTGGAAGCCAACAACATCAACATTGATGGTCTGACCGAGCCGCTCAAGGTGTTTGAGGGTAATGCCCGAGATGCCGCGCGGGGCTTTCCGGCAAACCTGAATGTGGTGGTGGCGCTGGCCCTGGCTGGTGTGGGCCCTGAGAAGACTTTGCTGGAGATCTGGGCGGATCCGACCGTGACTCGCAATACTCATTCCATCACGCTGGATTCTGATGCTGCTCGCCTGACCATGACGATTGAAAATATTCCTTCGGACAATCCGAAGACGGGTCGGATCGTGGCACAAAGTGTGCTGGCGCTGCTCCGAAAGATGAAGTCCGGGTTTCGGATCGGCACCTGACCGGACAAGTTCTCTGATTCCTGCAGGGTTGGCAGATTGTATCAACCCTCACCGGCGGGCTTGTCCTCAGGTTTGTGAATTTCTCTCAGAATTTCCTCGGTATGCTGCCCCAGTCCCGGGGCAGGTCTGCGGAACTGACCGGGTGTCTTTGAGAGGCGAGGAATCACATTGTGCATCGCGACATACCCGAGATCTTTATCGGGTAACTCCACAATCGCCTCGCGTCCCTCGCTGTAGGGGTGGTCCAGCAGATCTGCGACTGAAAGCACGGGGCCGACTGTCACTTCAGCCGCTTCAAATATTGCGAGATTCTCCGCCTGAGAGCGCTTGCCGATGAAGGCCTCGATGATGGCGTCCAGGGCGTCTCGATTCGCCACGCGCGCGTCGTTGGTCGAAAACCGTGGATCCAGCTTGAGTTCCGGTCGTTCAATCGCCTCAAAGATCCGCATCGCCATGGCTTGCATAGAGCCCGACATCGACACGTACTTTCCATCATTGCAGCGATACAGATTGCGTGGTGCTGTGTGAGAGGACTGGTTGCCGGAGCGGGTCGTCAGTTCTCCTGTCGCGCGAAACTTGGCGGCTTGCGATGAAATGACGGAGAAAATGGGTTCGAACAGCGAGAGGTCAATGACCTGCCCGCAGCCAGTGCGTTCTGCCACACGCAGCGCAGTCAATACACCCGCGGCACCCTGGATCCCGGCAATCATGTCAGCGAGTGCCAGTGGCGGCAGTGCAGGGGGCTTGTCTGCATAGCCATTGAGTTCGGCAAAACCTGACATCGCTTCGACCAATGTTCCAAAACCGGGCTTGTGGCTCAAGGGGCCGGTCTGCCCCCAGCCTGAAATACGCACAATGACCAGCGCAGGGTTTATTTGATGAATGACTTGCGGACCCAGTCCCATTTTTTCGAGGGCACCGGGCACAAAGTTTTCTATGAAGATCTGCGCGGTGGCAACCAGTGCCTTCAGATCGGTCATTCCAGACTCGGATTTCAAGTCAAGCGCGACGGAGCGCTTGTTTCGTCCATATACCTTCCAGTAGATATCGTGTCCGCCTTCACGCCAGTTTCGAAGATCGTCTCCATGGCCGGGGCGTTCGATCTTGATGACATCAGCACCAAAATCCGCCAGGCAGGCCGACAGCATGTTGCCAGCCACCAGTCGGGAAAGATCGAGCACTCTGACATCGGACAGCGGACCGGTGAGGGTTTCATCATATTGCTTGCGGGCGGGCATGACAGTCATTTCTCCAGAAGGCGCAAGGGGCGAACTGCCTTTGGCAGGTCAGGCAAATTCAGTGTCAATCTTGGTCAATCGTGTTCAACATCATGACAAACCGTGTGCCGGCAGGCTATTGTGCAGACATACAGCTTGATCGTATGCGTCGATCTGCCCTCTAGCTTATTGCATGCGCGAGCATGCTCGAAGGAGAATGCTTTGAACGAAAACGAAACCTACAAAGCCGGCCTTGCCGTTCGCAAGAAAGTTCTAGGTGAAGAACACGTGAATCGCTCGATCAGCAGCGCCGACGAGTTCACCGCGCCTTTGCAGCAGTACATTGTCGAGCATGCATGGGGTGCCGTCTGGGTTCGCGACGGGTTATCACATAAAACCCGCAGCATGCTGAATCTGGCGATCCTGACCGCGAGCAACAGACCGCACGAGCTTAAACTGCATTTGAAGGGTGCGATCAATAACGGTGTCACCAAGGAAGAGATTCGCGAGGTGTTTTTGCACTGTGCGGCTTACTGTGGCGCACCCGCCGCCATTGACTCGTTCAAAGTTGCGCAGCAGGTCTTTGCGGAACTTGAATCTTCCGAGGATTCGACCCCTGTTTTGGGGAAAGTCGCAAGCAAGGCCACCAGAAAAGCCGCCGACAAAACCAGGGATGTCGTCGGGGCCAAGGGCAAGAGTGCTGCCAAGAGCGCAAGTCAGGACAAGAATAAGGATAAGGGCAAAGGCAAGTCCAAACTCAAAGGCAAGGTTGCGAGCAAGTCCAAAGGCTGAGTGGGCGGATGTTGATTTTTGAACAAATCGATGACAGAGACATACAGGAAATATGATGGATTTCAATCTGACTGAGCGGCAAAAAGAGCTTCAGCAACGAACCCGCGAGTTCATTCGCGACAAGATCATCCCGATGGAAGCCGACAGCCGTCAGACCTCGCATGGTCCTGAAGAGTCCTTGCGCAATGAACTCGTCGAGCTGGCGCGTCAGGCAGGACTGCTCACGCCACATGGATCCCAGGCGTTCGGTGGGTTGGGACTCTCGCATGTTGACAAGGCGATTGTGTTTGAAGAAGCCGGCTACTCCAGGCTGGGGCCGACCGCGATGAACATCCATGCGCCAGACGAAGGCAACATCCACCTCATGGAGCTTGTCGCATCACCCGAGCACAAGGAGCGCTGGTTGCGCCCGCAGGTGCAAGGCAAGATTCGCTCCTGTTTTGCCATGACCGAGCCGTCGCCAGGTGCTGGGGCTGACCCCTCGATGCTCCAGACAACCGCAGTGCGCGATGGCGATGATTACATCATCAATGGACAGAAGTGGTTCATCACGGGAGCGTTTGGCGCTTCATACGTGATCATCATGGCCAAACTGGAAGATGGCTCTGCAACCATGTTCCTGTCGGATATGGACGTGCCAGGTATCAGGCTTGAGCGCGCCATGGATTCGCTCGACAGCTGCTTTACGGGTGGTCATGCAGTCATGTCATTTGATAACCTGCGTGTTCCCGCCAGCCAGATTCTTGGTGAAGCCGGAAAGGGGTTTCGATACGCCCAGGTCAGACTGGCCCCCGCACGGCTGACGCACTGTATGCGCTGGCTTGGCCAGGCGCGCCGTGCTCACGATACCGCCACCGAATATGCACGCACACGGGAGGCTTTTGGCCGACCTCTGGGCAAGCACGAGGGGGTTGGATTCATGCTCGCGGACAACGACATGGATATGCACACCGCGCGCTTGCATATCTGGCATACGGCCTGGCTGCTTGATCAGGGTAACAGCTGCAATTTTGAGTCAAGTCGTGCCAAGGTCGTCTGCTCGGAGGCCCAGTGGCGCGTTGTCGATCGTTGCGTACAGATTCTGGGTGGCCAGGGCGTCACGGCAGAAAAGGAAGTGATGCGAATCTTCATGGACATGCGTTCATTCAGGATTTATGACGGTCCAAGCGAGGTTCATCGCTGGAGTCTGGCGCGAAAGATTCTCAGTGCAGACGGAGCTCACTGATGTCAGAAAATACTGTGGTGCCGTCATTTGATCTGACCGGAAAAATTGCGCTGATCACAGGAGCCTCGAGCGGGCTGGGCATGCACTTTTCCCGGGTGCTCGCCGGCGCGGGTGCCCATGTGGTGGTGGTTGCCCGTAGGATTGAGCGACTGGAGGCCCTGGTTCATGAGTTAAGAGAACGAGGGCTGGTCGCCAGTGCGGCGGCCATGGACGTGACCGATGCCGCAAGTGTCAGTGCCGGCTTCTCTCAGGCGCAAAGTATGGTGGGTGTACCGGATATCGTGGTCAGCAATGCGGGTGTGACGGTTGCCAAGCCTGCCATGGATCAGTCCGAGAAAGACTGGGATGAGGTGATTAATGCCAATCTCAAAGGGTGCTGGCTGGTCAACAGTGAAGCAGCCAGACGCATGGTCAAGGCAGGCAAACCTGGCAGCATCATCAATATCGCGTCGATACTGGGTGCGCGAGTTGCAGCCAGTGTGGGTCCCTATGCGATCTCAAAGGCAGGTGTCATCCAGGCAACCAAAGCATTTGCCCTGGAGTGGGCACGCTACGGAATTCGGGTCAACGCGATGTTGCCAGGATATGTCCACACCCCGCTCAATGCGGAGTTTCTCGATAGCCCTGCCGGAGAAAAGCTGCGCAATCGAATTCCTGGACGTCGTTTTTGTACGCTTGATGAGCTCGGTGGACCGCTTTTGTTACTGGCCTCCGATGCAGGCAGGGCGATGACCGGGTCGACCCTTGAGGTTGATCATGGCCACTTGGTGAGCGGTCTATGAGCGTGGTCAATGCCGATGGATCCGCAAACGGATCCGGTCTGCCGTCTGCGCATGCCATTGCGCGTCTGCATGACTATATGAGTGGTTTGGGACTGGCCGGCAATGACCCTGTCGAATTGCAACCGCTCTCGGGCGGTCAGTCCAACCCGACATTTCGGGTTCGCGCCGGCTCTGACACATACGTTCTCAGAAAAAAGCCAGAGGGGGAGCTTTTGCCCTCAGCCCATGCGATTGACCGCGAGTATCGGGTCATGAAGGCGCTTGGAGACACAGAGGTCCCTGTGCCAAAGATGCTGGACTATTGCGCGGACGAGTCGATTCTGGGCACACCTTTTTACCTGATGCAGTTTCTCCAGGGCAGGGTGTATTTTGATCAGACGCTACCTGACATGAGTGCGCAGCAAAGAAGGGCGGTTTACCTGGATTTGAACCGGGTCATCGCCGCGCTGCATCGAATCGATCCGCTCGAGATCGGACTGGCAGATTACGGACGGGCAGGCAATTATTTCGCCAGACAGGTCAACCGGTGGTCACGCCAGTACCAGGAG
This sequence comes from uncultured Orrella sp., assembly GCA_964491995.1. Taxonomy (GTDB): domain Bacteria; phylum Pseudomonadota; class Gammaproteobacteria; order Burkholderiales; family Burkholderiaceae_B; genus Algicoccus. The sequence continues at coordinate 1,673 of CAZBIN010000170.1, read as the reverse complement.
GATCCGGGTGAGCGAATCAGTGAGCTCGAGCTGTTGATCGACTGGCTCGCCGCCAGCGTTCCTGTCGGTGACGAGACCCGGATTGTGCATGGGGACTACCGGCTAGACAACGTGATGTTGCATCTGTCAGAGCCTCGAGCGATTGCCGTGCTGGACTGGGAGCTTTCGACGCTGGGTCATCCGCTGGCAGACTTTTCTTATCACTGCATGAGCTGGCACATTCCACCTGCGCTCTGGCGCGGTATCGGCGGACTGGATCTGCAGACGCTCGGGATTCCATCCGAGGATGAGTACATCGATCTGTACGTGCAGGCAACAGGACTGACTCAGGCCCGGGAGCACTGGGATTTTTATCTCGCCTACAACTTTTTCAGGATTGCGGCGATTTTGCACGGAATCGGTCAGCGAGCTCGCAAAGGCAACGCCGCCAGCGCAGATGCGTTTGATATGGCGGCCAAGGCTCAGCCGCTGGCAGCACTCGGCTGGCAGTTTGCCCAGAGGTACGATGCAGGGAGGAAGTGACCATGGACGCCGACAGAAACCCGAAATACCTTGCCCAGATTGCGCGTGGCAGTGCCTCGGGATCAGACACACGCAGTGATCTGCCGCGTGATCCTGCCAATTATGCGCCGCTCACACCCATCGGGTTTCTGGATCGGGCAGCCAAGGTTTATCCGGATCATGTGTCTGTGATTCATGGTCAACAGCGATACAGCTGGCGTCAGACCGCAAAACGCTGCCATCAGCTTGCCGGTGCGCTGCACGGGCTTGGGGTGCGTCGCGGTGATGTCGTGGCGATCATCGCCCCGAACGTTCCTGCGCTCTATGAGGCCCATTTTGGGGTGCCCATGGCGGGGGCGGTACTTCTGACGTTAAACACGAGACTCGATGTCGATACCACCGCGTACATTCTGGAGCACAGTGCCACCAGAGTGCTGCTGTGTGACCGAGAGTTTGCTCCGTTGATCCGCAACGTATTGCAGGAACTGGGTCATGAGATCCTGGTCATCGACATCGATGACCCGCTGCTCGAAGGGTCTGATCCAGGCATCGGGTTCATCGAGTACGAGAAGTTTCTGCAGCAGGCTGATCCTGATTTCGTGGCGATTGAGCCGCTCGATGAATGGGACAGCATCAGTCTTAATTACACATCGGGGACGACGGGACGCCCGAAGGGGGCTCTGTATTCTTATCGGGCAACCTATCTGAACGCGATGGGCAATATGGTGTCGTCCGGGCTGCAGATGAATTCCGTCTATCTGTGGACTCTGCCCATGTTTCACTGCAACGGCTGGTGTTTTCCCTGGACCCTTGCGCTGATGGCTGGTACCAGCGTGTGCCTCAGAAAAGTCGAGCCGGCGGCGATATTTCGTGCCATCGAACAGCATCGGGTGCAGTATTTCTGTGGCGCACCGATTGTCCTGAACTTGATGGCCAATGCTCCGCTGCAGGATCGATATGTGCCCGACTGGCCGGTCAAGGCCATGACCGGCGGGGCCGCACCGCCGGCTGCCCTGATTGCCGCCATGGCAGATCTGGGAATCGAAGTCGACCATCTTTATGGTCTGACAGAGACTCTGGGGCCTTCGATACTCTGTTCCTGGCACGAAGAATGGGATGGCCTGCCCCTGCAGCAACAAGCCGAACTCAAGAGCCGGATCGGAGTGCGTAAA
>CAZBIN010000169.1:1625-6714 GCA_964491995.1 uncultured Orrella sp. | reverse complement strand
AACTACCCCGCCAGTTAGCCTAGAGCTAGCCATCCAGTTTGGATTGGGAAATGTTCGTATCCACAACGTGGACTGTTTTATTCATTTTTTGCGCAAGCTTGATGCTGCTTGCCGTACCTTTGCTGACGCCGTCCCAAAACGCGATAACAACATCCGCATGACTCACAATGTCACGATTTCGTACCACTCCAGCACCGCGTCCGTATTGCTTCCAATCGGGTTTGAAAACCTTTATGGGAATTGCAAACTTCTGAGCATACTGCTCTGCAAGCGAGTCGGCTCCTTTTGCGCCACCGGATATGATGCATTCAAGAGCTTGCCCGCAAAGACGGCTTACGGCATCTTCCAAAGCGTTGTAATCGCTAAAATTTCTACTTCCAATAATTGCAACTTTCATAACGAAACCCTGTACAAACAACCATGAGTCCTATTGAATCGCACCAAAGCGACAAATCATGTCGCTTTGGTGCGATTGGAGCATGACAGGAATTACGTTATGTCGGTTACCAGTGCAAACAAATAAAATCATTCCAATTTTTAATATCAGCTCTTGAGCAGCTTGAAAGCATCAACCACAGCACTAGAAACACTTTCTCCTCCAAGATCTTTCCAGAGCTTGTCCATATGTTTGACTAAGTCCTCTGAGGTAGAGTCTTCACTAACGGTCATTGAAACAGTTTTTATTCGCGTATAAACAGTCTCCGCTTTGGTGGATCTCTGCGTACTCCCATCAATCTTTTCGCGCAGTAATGCAATAAGACGATTTCGATGCGCACCTTCATCTTTTTCAAATGGCCCTACCTCTAGACGAAGATACAACTTCTTTGCCGAAAGATGAAACCAATAAAGCACGGGGAATTTGCCTGGCCAGAATCTTTCTGAAGCAACTCTCGGAACATCATCCAACTGTTGCCACCTCTTATCAAGGAAATAACCAACGGACGGCCTGGCGGATGACATGACAAGACTGCTCGAATTCATCAGGAACTCATCGAAAGCTGTCTTAAACTCAGACTCACTAGCATTTTCAACGATCAAATCAATTGCAGTACGGTGTTCCTTGTAAATCCTGCGACATGCATCTATCAACTCTTGGGATGCCACGATCTTCCTCTCAATCAAAGTCAGGTAATGTTCAATAGAAATTTTGACATCTGGGGCGAAGCTCGCATCTTCAAGCAAACTCTTCAATATTGCAGCAATTGATGCGTAACTGAGACTACTCCACAGTTCATCTTCACCGCTGTACCCATCAGGCGTTAGAAAACATCCTAGGAAAGCATACCCAGGGTATCGCTGATTAACTCTCTGACGATATTTTTTAAGCTGATCAGTACTTTCAGCTGAGAGGATTTTGTTTTCGATAACAAACATCAAACCCCGACTCTCACCACCATCTGCGGGTGTCAATCCAGGGATTTGAATGCTGATATCGAAATGATCTTTCTCACAACTGATATGCGCCTCGCTTAAATCGGCAACAGCAACTTGTAAACGTGTCACAGGCGGTGCACCGTTTACCCCAACCACCTCCGTCAAAACTTTTCTCAAGAATAAGTCACCCAGACCATGAGATCCTGACGGATCCAGCAAAAATGCCAAAAACCGGGAGTGTCGAATCTCTTGAGTCGACATATCTACTGCATCAAAAAAATTAAAACGATTTCTTAACTTATAGGTTTTTTCAAACTCTGGTAGTGCGTCAAGAAGGCGCAGAAGCTGATCTTCATTATCCATCGATACGAAATCCATTGGTGTTTGAGCATAAGGCAAACTACTTTCAAATCAGGTGACTGCAGGGAAATGCGACATGCATGTCAATGTCCTAGCCTAACATGGTCAAAAGGCTTTGTAACAATTTTTATTGTGCCACCAGCAAAATCCATATTGATTCGCAAAATACGGTACGGATGGTTATCAAAACGCATCACTGTAAAAAATGTACCAGTCGACGCATCAATCAAACCGATGAGATCTTGAGCCGAGCAGCGTCTTTTACTAATTGATATCCTTGGGTCATCAAATTTGACACTGACTACGTAGGGTCCCGTTTTTTCGAATACGTGAAAATATTCCGGCACCCTGTCTAGGTAAAGCTCTGCTTGACGCCTCTCTGCGCAGTAAGTCGTTGTATCTCTCATGCCGAACTCCTTTTAATTGTCGGATGCATTTATTAGAGATTGGGGCTGCGACAGATAGCGTCGCTTTCAGAACGGAAGGATGGCTAAAAGCCCTTGGTTGGTGATGCGACGTCATTCGTCGCACGAGGTGAATACACTCATTTCATGCATGGGGTATTAACAAGGATTCCGAACATGTTGCAACGCATGACTATCGACGGTTTGATTTACGAGTTGAGTACTGACCACCACAACACGATTGGCGTAGCACTGCCTCAAGATTTGACACGAAAATCATGGAAATTCGCTAACAAGACTGCGGAAAAACCAAACGTCGTCGGTGTTGCCCTATTCCATTGCTATAAATTTTTTAAAATCCCGGCTAAAGATCACACTTTTCAATGTCCCAGACATTCTCGCCAAACCCATTGAGCCACCATTGAAGCTGAGCCGAATCAACGACGGTTGCTGTAATGCGATACGCATTTTCCAATGGCTCAACCAGTTGATCTTCTGACAGCGCAGACTCAAGCAGGTGAAAACCAGCGTCTTTTGCGATAGAAAATGAGACCCTAATTCGCTTGCCCTCACCAAAACCAAAACGACCATCAGCGTCATATTTTTCAAGGCTGAAGTCGTCGGGCGGAATAAATTTCAGATCAGAAATCCTGGCGGCCTGGATTCGATGCAGCGCCAGACTGCGCTCATTGGTGTAGCCGTCAAAACGACAAACCAGATACAACCTTGAACCTTGCTGGGCCAGCCCAAGTGGCATGACGCGGTAGTTTGCCAATTTGCCAGAGGCATTCAAGTAGTCAAGGCTTAGCCACTGGTTACGATAAAGCGCAGAGGTCACTGCCTCAAAAACACCGCTGACAATAACCGGCGGGATCAATGGCTGCGTCACCTCCACAACTCTGACCTTGTTTAACCATTGTGTTTCGGGCTTATCCAGTCCGCCCAACAGGTTGCTGCGCGCCTGATAGAAAAAACCCTCCATTGATTGCATGACCGATGCAGGCAGCAGATTCTGCAAATAGCGCTGAGCAAGGGCCAAAAGTAAAGATTCCTGCTCGTTCAGCATGGGCAACGATAACCCGCGCGCGTGACTTTTCCATCGATACCCATAAGGCTTGGTGCGATCATCTCGTTCAATGTCGAACTCATTGACCAACGATTCAAGCTGTCGCTCAACCGATCGGCGGGTGCGCACGATCCCTGCCGCTTCCAGCTGGGCGTGCAGCTGCGACGCCGATACGAAACGGTTCCGTGGAATTCGCTTTAGCAATTCCAGAGCAAGTTTTACGGCGTTACCGGATTCTGCTTTCTGGGGCATGATGATGAAATGGGTGAGGAATAGTTGGGAAGGTTGATGCGGTCAGGTCATGTTCATAAAACGCTTTCGGCGCATCAGTTTGAAAGCCGTCAACACAAGTTCAATCGTACCAATTCAGGTTGGCATCTCAGACTTTAAGCGGCGAGCCAGAAAAAACAGACCACAACTGCACTAAAGCAAGGGTGTCGAGCTTGCAGTAGTCCAGTAACTGCCGCTCGATTTCAAGCTTGCGTTCTTGGCTGGTTTGAGGTGCCAAGGCCTCGAGAAAGGCACTCATGGCCATTCCTCCATCCTGAACACCCTCAAGATCCCCATAATTCAAGTCCGGACAAAGTGCCGGCAGCACGGCCTTAATACTCCAACTGCCCTGTTGGCCGGGATGGTAATAGTGGTTTCGTGCCAAGGGCAAGAGATCCACCACCCGTTCGTTCAATGCCAGCAGTGATTCAGCCATAACAGGAAAACGCTCTGACAGCTCGCGGATACGCGCGGTTTCAAAACCGGCGTTGTAAACGAAGATGGGGCCTCTTTCGCCGCAAGCGGCAATCAAGGCCTCGGCAAAGGCCTTGGAAGGATCGTTACCGGAAAGATCGAGAAAGGCCTGCTGATCAAGCTTACCGGTATCTGATAGGCAATGCACACTGAACTGAAAAGGGATCTGCTGATACGGGCGTGTTCCTTTCCAGATGGGTACGGCAAATTGGATGGTTTCGAAGTCAAGAAAATAGGCAGGTAGCTTATGGGCAGCGAGCGCTTTGGCCGTCGCTCTTTGGTCGAAATACGGTTTACCAGACAATGTGACCGCTTTGACGCGTTGCTGCTTCTCATTAAGTAGCTCATCCGGTAAATCACGAAGTTCTGTCAGCTTATGCGCTTCGATGTGTGCCTGAAGCGCCCTGCTCTGGCGACCGGGCAACCAATGGATCGGTTGCTCTGCCTGCGGCTCCTGACTTTGGCAATAAGCAAGAAATCCGCACGCGTAGGGTTCGCTGCAGTGTTTGCCTGTGGCGATGTGCGGCATGTTGTTTTCTGTGATGATCTTTTGCGCCTCAGCAATCCAGTTGCGAACCTCGTCACCACGACCAAAAACCTCATCCGTCAGATCGTTTTCAACAAACAGACCGTTGTAATCCTCATTGCCTGGATACACCCAATCACTGTCGATGTGTGCGAGCGCAATGCTGGTGAGTGGCACGCCGCAAGAACGGACCACGAAGGCTTGTACAGCCGCGTCATCGCAATGGTATTGCTTGACTGAGGTGGAGGACTTCACCTCAACCATACGCCAGAGCAGCTTGTCATCGTTTTCTACCGGCAACATCACGTCCGCAAAAGCTAACGCGCCTTCGGCACGGAAACCCGCCTCGAAGATGGGGTGAGGTTTTTGTAGAAGTTCAAGCGTACGAGTGAACGCAGCTTCAAACCCGTCAGCCTGAAAGTCAATCAGAACGCCCTCGCCCTTGGGGTCAAACAATCGCCGCGCAATGTCACCGGCTTGATGCCCCACAGCAAAGCTCGCCTGGGTGGCGGCTGAGTCTTCACGTAAATTGGGACGATGTACCTCAAGCCATAGCCGCTTGGGGCACTGCCGGTAAGCCATCAGCTTGGATTTCGAGAGCGTGCGCATTAGTCG
>CAZBIN010000169.1:0-1613 GCA_964491995.1 uncultured Orrella sp. | reverse complement strand
TTATAAAAAACCAATCGATGTCTTTCCACCTTCTTTAACATCACACTCAGCCTCAAGCGCCGCAACCAGCGTTTCTGCCGATTCAACGGGACGGAATCGGTGTTGTCGCACTACGGCAGCAAAATCCCCAGGCGTCAACCGTTCTAAATACTTCGTCCTTGTCAACAGTTCCGGCTGTGGCTCAGCAATGTTGAGTTGTTTACAGTAACGATGAACGAGTTCGCAGGCTTGCTCTGGTCGCAGAAAGTCGAACTTCACCTTGAGGTCGAAACGACGCAGTGCCGCCTGATCCAGACCCGTCATCAGGTTTGTCGAGGCAATAAATACCCCTGCAAAAGATTCCATCTGGACCAGCATCTCATTGACCATGCTGACTTCCCAACCTCGTTGTGCCTCGCGACGATCTTGAAGAAAACTGTCGACTTCATCGATCAATAGCAGCGCACCCTCTTGGTCGGCATGACGAAAGGCTTGGGCAATGTTTTTCTCATTCTCCCCCACCCACTTTGACATCAGATCTGAAGCGCGTTTGATAAGAAGCGGGATACCCAGTTGTTCAGCCAGCCACCGCCCATAAGCCGTTTTGCCCGTGCCGGGGGGACCATACAAACAGAGTCTCCCTGCACGCGCTTTATTCAGACCCGCAGCAACACCGGCCAGGTCAGCATCGGCATTAATAAACCCCGGATCATAGATTTCCGGTAGTCGATTCGGATCATTCTTAAGGATTTGACGGTGTCCCTGCGCTTCCAGGGTATTGTTGATCAGGCGTTCAAACGCTAAGGTACAACCTTCTTGTCCTAAGTCGTTGCGAATCGCACGAACCACACCACTGGCTTTGGTGACCACAGCGGGAGCAAGCGTCTCGGCGTCAGCAATCCGCGAAATACTACGCGCATCAATCAAGTCACCGCAGTTTTCCTGCAGAATCCGCTCACGCTGTTTTTTAGGCGGCACGGGCAACTCAAACACCATGTCAAAGCGTCGAATGAATGCAGGATCAAGTCCGTTGATGGAATTAGACAGCCAAAGCGTCGGCACAGGGTTTTCCTCGAGCATGCGGTTGATCCAGGCTTTGCGGACCTGGGCAGTGCTTTTTCGACCGAAAAAACTATCGCCATCGTTAAAGACATCCTCCACCTCGTCGAAAGCGATAAGCGCCTGACGTTGCGCAAAAAAACTTTGAGCCGCCCGAAACGCACGCAGACGACGCTCACCATTCACAGGATCGCCATCAGTATCCTCGCTAGCGACCTCGAAAAGTTCAGCCCCCAACTCATCAGCAAGAGCACGTACTAGCTGACTCTTGCCCGTACCCGGCGCACCGTGCAAAAAAATGTTGACGCCACGGCGCCCAGTCTTGGCAGCATGTCGCAAATACGGAAGCAGAATTTCCAGGGAAGCATTAATGTGGTTGTAATCCGCTAGCTTGAGGTGAGCCGGACTTGCAGCAGAGACGGTACCTCGCAACAAACTAATGGGATCCGCATCCGAAGATTCCATCAGATCGGCAAACTCGTTTGAGAGCAGATCCAGTTTTCCACGCAGCACACTGGTGCCTTGGCGCTCGACGGCGACCAGACCTGAACGTGCCAGAATGCCCTGTGAGCTGA
>CAZBIN010000168.1:0-6754 GCA_964491995.1 uncultured Orrella sp. | reverse complement strand
CGAAATGAACGGCGATGCCGTCCGCGCTATCCTTCCACGCCCAAACTCGACGGCTTTGCCTGGAGGCTGCTACGCAACCAAATCGCTTGGACGGGACTTGTCGCGCAACCGGTCAGCACGAGAATGATCCTGATCACGCTGAGGTCTCAATCATGAATCGACCCCCATTCGCCACAAGTCCATTCTCTTGTTCCATCACTTGCGGCACTTTCCGGTTCGACTTAACGAATCAGCCCCAGGACATTCCGAAACTGTGGATGATCACTGGATCGCAACCACTCAAATGCAAGCATTTCAACGCTGGCCAGAGTAACACCAAGGGAGACAGACCGGCGCATTGCCAACTCTACGTTGGCAGGATCTCGAGATCCGATTGCATCAGTGACCAGCGTGACATCAAATCCCCGCTCAAGCAAACCGACGCAGGTCTGAAATACGCAGACGTGCGCTTCGCACCCAGTCACAATCAACTGCGTGCGCTGCCGATCAATCGCTTGCACCAACCCATCCCGACACGCATCAAAATGAACCTTTTCCAGCGTACCGTTGCTGCTGTCACATATCTGCCGGACTTGTGCGACGCTCTGTCCAAGCCCTTGAGGATTCTGCTCGGTACCCAGAACCGGGACATCAAGCAACCTGGCAATGTTAGCCAGTCGCATGATCTGAGTCAGAACCCGCTGCCCCTCAAAAATGTGTGGCAGCAGTTTATTTTGAATATCAACCAGGACAAGTGTCGAGCATTCAGGTTTGTGGAGCATTGTGGCAATCCCGCGGGATAAAGTGACGACTTCGGACTTGAGTTTTGATTAGAACTTTGTACCAGATTCAATCGGCAATGTAACTACATAGATTGAGACGCAACAAAGCAGTCGCTGTATTTGCCGGCTATACAAAAAAGACCTGCGACGCTGACAACATGAGATCAGGTCCTGATCGACAGACTATGATCGGCACACATTTCAAAAGCCAAACCAGAGGAAACCAGTTTTTGGTTAAAATCTGCGGCTAATCAATATTCCACCCATCGAAGCATTGGAACATTAAATCAATATTAGGAACATGGCTGCTTTGCGCAATACCGCATGATGACTGTCAATATCAACGCAGCACGAGTCACAACCCGAACCCATGGGTTTTTTTCCTGTCAACAAACGGCGAGCGTTCGTGAAGCACACGCTGCCAAACGATGATTCGGCACCAGACGCGTCTGTCATTGACTCAAAACCTGAGACATACAAGGCAGAATTTAGTCATATATTGTGCTGTCAGGCAGATGCTACCAGCGGGTCTGGATACGACAAACAGAGGCAGCATTCCCGACAAGGCGTGGCTTGAGCAACGCGTATTTCATCAAGTCATCTGCAGGTTCACAGCAAAAAATGGAGAAAGATTAGCTTGTCCGGACATTATATTGGAAGGCTGTTTTTGTTTTGATAGAAATAACTATGCGTATATAATCTGCGGCGGGACTGAATGAGCTGGTTACGAATCTGACGAACCTGGGTTATTAACACTAAGCATCCTGAAGGCATTCTGTTTTTAGTAAAGTGCCTTCACTGTCATGAAGAATCTGCTTCATATATGCAAATTTTCTTTAGAAGCTGTCATAGTCGTTTCACACAGACCATCAGCCTTAAAAATCTGATAACGAACCCGTCTCAAAAACCGGCGACAGATTTTGAGAGTCATTCTGAGGCAAACACCACATCATCCAGACGGCCAGCATGCATTCTGGCTCTGGAATAGAGAACTTGATTGACAAATCAGGCAAGCTATTGAGCAGAGTCGCCACGCCTCGTTTTCACTTCAAGATGCACTGAAAATCAGTACTTCTGGAGACATCAAAACTTCTCCGGAAAATATCGACCCACCTCTACAAAAAGGTACTTTAATGGCACGCCCTAGCTTCGCAGCAAAGAAAGCAAAAATCCAGAAGGAAATGGAAAAGCTTAAAAAGCAGATCGAACTGCTGGAAAGCAAGAATCGCATTCCTGTGATTGATGGAATTGTGCGCCAGATGAAGGAGTACGAGATCACCCCTGAAGATATCGCGGCGGCCTTCAACAAAACAGGCAGCCGTGCTGGCATCAAGACCCGCAGTGCACGCAAGACCAGTGGAGGAGTACGCGGTCCTGTTGCCCCAAAATACCGCAACCCCGAAACGAATGACCAATGGTCAGGCCGGGGCAAGCCGCCACGCTGGGTTGTGGATGCGGAAAGCCAGGGCAAATCCCGCGATCAGTTCCTGATTCAACAGCCCGCGACCAATCCCGCGCCCTGAACGGACAGAGCCGTTCAAAACACGCCCCCTGATTCGTCCTCGCCTGGAGACTAACTCCTAGCGACAATAGTTCCGGGCAAACCCTCTGATGCCACAGAATCATGTTGTATCACGAAGGGTTTGCCCGAGCGGTGGAGGCTAGAACCCTCACTTCGAACACTCATTGCGCCGTTTCTCACTGCGCCATTCATGACCCATCCGTGCAAGGACGCCTGGCGGAAATTTCGATCAGGGCTGTGAATCGTTCAACCCGCCCGTGCGACCTTAAAAAGGGGTGCCCCCGGATTGCCGCAGCAGCATGTCCAAGGTCTGTTCGCGCTTTGGCTGTGCGACAAGCCACTGCCTGCAGTCATACAATGTCCAGATTCCGTCAACCTTGTGTGCGCCTGAATGACCACCTACAGAAAAGACTATCAGAGCTACCCCTACGATCTGCCCAGCGTTAATCTGGCCTTCGATCTCGATGCGACCCTGACAACCGTCAAAGCAACGATCGCGGTCCAGGCTCGACAAGGCACACGGACAGGTCATCCACTGATCCTGGATGGCAACAATATCACTTTGCTGGAGTTGCGCGTCAACGGTGCAATCTGGGAGAAATTCACACTTGACGAGAATCTGACGCAGCTAGTTGTGCAGGATCTTCCTCGTGAATGCTCGATACAGATCACGAGCACCTGCAAGCCGATCGAGAACACTGCCTTGTCAGGTTTATACGTATCTGGCAAAAGCCTGTTCACGCAATGTGAGCCAGAGGGGTTTCGACGGATTTGCTGGTTTGCTGATCGTCCGGATGTGATGTCGCGCTTTCGTGTGACGCTGCGGGCAAATCCAGAGTCCTATCCGAGTCTGCTCTCGAATGGCAATCTGGTTGACTCCCGCACGCTGACGGACGGGCGTCTTGAGTGTATATGGGATGACCCGTTTCGCAAACCCAGCTATCTTTTTGCTCTGGTGGCTGGCACCTTTGACTGCCGAGAGCAAACCGTCCAAACCATGAGCGGTAAATCTGCGCTACTCCAGATTTACAGCGACCCGGGCACTTACGATCGCACCGAGTGGGCGATGCAAAGCCTTGTCAGAGCACTTCGATGGGACGAGAACCGGTTCAACCTCGAACTCGACCTCGATCGGTTCATGATTGTGGTGGCGGCCGACTTCAACATGGGTGCGATGGAGAACAAAGGCCTGAACATTTTTAATGCAGGCTACGTCCTGGCCGATTCGCAAACAGCGACTGACGCGAACTACCGAGGCGTTGAGGCTGTCATTGGTCATGAATATTTTCATAACTGGACGGGCAACCGAGTCACCTGCAGAGACTGGTTTGAACTCAGTCTCAAAGAAGGGTTGACTGTATTTCGGGACCAGGAATTCACCGCCGACATGATGGCCAGCGGGCTGGATGCAGCACGCGCAGCCAGCGCAAGGGCGATCAAGCGCATCGATGATGTTGCCTTGCTGAGATCTGCCCAGTTCCCGGAAGATTCCGGACCGATGGCGCACCCGATCCGTCCGCAAAGTTACGAAGAAATCAGTAATTTCTATACCGCCACGGTCTATGAAAAAGGCTCTGAAGTCATCCGCATGATGCACACGCTGCTGGGTGAGGAAGCCTTTCAACGGGGAATGGCCGAGTACTTCAGGCGCCACGACGGCCAGGCGGTGACCTGCGACGATTTTGTAGCCGCCATGGAGTATGCCTGGAAACAAGATCATCCGGAGCGAGATCTCTCGGTATTTTCACGCTGGTACTCACAAGCGGGCACCCCCACCATCAAGGTCGAGCTTCAAGACACCGGCCATGCACAACAGATACGACTCCGCCTGAGCCAGAGTTGCCCCGCTGTGGGGGTCGAGAAACAATCCGTTTCAGAAAAGCTCCCGTTTCACGTCCCGCTTGCCCTTGGAGCGCTCGATGCTAGCGGCAACCCTCTGACGCTGCGTTGCGGCGATCAGCGAGGCCAGACACTGCTGATCGAGCTGACCGAGACCACAGGACAATGGGTGATTGAAGGATGGTCTGAGGGTGCAGCCATATCACTGCTGCGTGACTTCAGCGCGCCCGTCAGGATTGATTTCCACGACACCGATGAGCACCTTCACCTGCTGGCCAGAACGGATCCCAACGCATTCGCCCGCTGGGAAGCCACGCAGTCACTGTTCACTCGAAACTTACTTGCGCTGGCAGGCGAGCCGGCAATCTCCCGCGATGCCTTACGCAATCGACCAGGCTCGCAGGCACTGATACAAACATTGCAGGCGATTCTGGCAGACGCAGCCATTGATGATGGATACCGCACACGGCTTTTGACGGCCCCCACGGACAAGTATCTGCTGCAGCAAATGGATCTGATGGATCCGTTGTCTGTGGCAGGCGCCAAGCAGACACTGACCGCAATGCTTGGCAACGCTTTGAGCCCTGCCCTGCTCGCCATCATTGAGCATGCAGAACACCACGAGACTTTTGACCCATCGGCCATCGCAGCTGGCAAACGTGCACTGGTCAACCTTGCGCTGGACTGGCTATGCCGGGCAGATGAACCACAGGCAAAGTCGATTGCACAGGATCGCTACCGTCATGCAACCAATATGACCGACCGACTCGGCGCACTACAGTCACTGTTTCACCATCCGGAGCAGGACCTGCAGGTCGCCGATATGGCAGAAGATTTCTATGCGAAGTTTTCTGACAATGCGCTGGTCATCGACAAATGGTTTGCGCTCCAGGCCACATCGCCCGTCACGACCACTGAGCGCATGAGGACCCTTTTGCAACATCCTGCTTTCAATCGGCGCAACCCGAACCGCGTCAGGGCACTGATTTTTCAGTTCTGCACCAACAATCCGATCGGGTTTCATGCGCAGGACGGATCTGGCTACCAGTTCTGGGCACAACAGGTCGGCGAGATGGATGCAGGCAACCCGGAAATTGCGGCCAGGCTGGCTCGAGTCATGGATCACTGGCGCCATCACACCCCCAGCACACGTGCAATGATGCAAAATGCGCTTCAGTCAGTGGCTGACTTGCCTGATCTCTCACCTAATACGCGTGAGGTCGTGACCAAAGCGCTCTCGCTTTGAGCTTACGGCTCGCCTTCAAAGCCCTCTTTCTCTTCAATACAGTTTTATAAGTGGTCGAATCCATGAAACAGAAAAGAACATCCCTAACCCAGTACCTTGTCGAAAAGCAACGCACCGACAAGGCTTTGCCGGCAGAGTTGCGGTTACTGATCGAAATCGTCTCGCGCGCTTGCAAGACTATCAGTCATTCCGTCAGCAAAGGCGCACTTGGCGGCGTTCTGGGCAGCCTTGGCAGTGAGAACATTCAGGGCGAGGTCCAGAAAAAGCTCGACGTCATCTCCAATGAAGTGCTACTCGAAGCCAACGAATGGGGTGGTCATCTGGCAGCGATGGCTTCCGAAGAGATGGAGGCCATCTATCTGATCCCGAACCGATACCCGAAGGGCGAGTATCTGCTGCTGTTCGATCCGCTGGACGGCTCATCGAACATTGATGTCAATGTTTCGATTGGCACAATTTTCTCGGTGCTCAAGGCGCCTGCCGATGCATCCGGACGCGACATCTGTGAGGCGGACTTTCTGCAGCCTGGTCACACCCAGGTTGCAGCCGGATATGCAATCTATGGTCCTCAGACCATGCTTGTGCTGACAGTGGGTGAAGGTGTGGTTGGATTCACGCTCGATCGAGAGATGGGTTCATGGGTTCTGACGCATGAGGAAATGACAATCCCCGCCGACACCAGCGAGTTTGCAATCAACATGTCCAACGTCCGGCACTGGGAGTCTCCCGTCAAACGCTATATTGACGAATGTCTGGCCGGAAAAGAGGGTTCTCGCGAGAAGAATTTCAACATGCGCTGGATTGCTTCGATGGTTGCAGATGTACACCGCCTGATGGTCCGTGGCGGCGTGTTCATGTACCCCTGGGATTCCAGAGAACCCAACAAACCCGGCAAGTTGCGTCTGATGTACGAAGCCAACCCGATGTCCTTTCTGGTCGAGCAGGCCGGCGGCATGTCGACGAACGGCAGAAAGCGCATCATGGACATTCAACCAGAGGGACTGCACGAACGGGTCAGTGTCGTGCTTGGTTCAAAGAATGAAGTCGAGCGAGTCACCCGTTATCACCTCGAAGCCGACAAAAGCGCCTGATCGCGGTTGCGCCGCAGGCTGCTCTGGTTCGCTGTGGGGCAGGCACAATCGCAAGGAACAAAGGCCGACGGACTCGTCGGCCTTTGTTCTACTCGTTGACCCTGTGCGCGACAAGCCCGGCCGTTCAGGACGGGAAGGATGTCAAGAATCGCCTGACAGCCCCCTCAACCCAGACAGACCATAATGCGCTGCCTCATCAATCCATCGTAAAGATGGTTGCACCGGTTGTTTTACGTGCAGCAAGTGCATTTTGTGCCTCAGCCGCCTGCTCGAGACGGTAACGCTGATCGATACG
>CAZBIN010000167.1:0-6829 GCA_964491995.1 uncultured Orrella sp. | reverse complement strand
GCATGTGTCGGCTCTCATGAGCTGAACGTCTTGATCCTCTTGAGTCATGCCGGAAGGAGTAAGGGGAGCAGTCATGGTGACTGCTCCCCATTTGGTGATGATCAAACATCTTTTGTCTGACCTATCAACTCGGACTCCTGACGTATTGTCGGACTCAATTCGCCGCGGCGCCGGATTTGTCGATAACATTTTTCCAGCGTACTTTTTCCTCATTGATGAAGTCGATGAATTTCTGACCCGAGTAACCGGTCAAAACTGCACTTCCGTTATTTGATGCGTACGTTTGAATTTCATCACTGGCCAGCGCGTGCTCGATGCCATCCTTGAGCTTCTGAACGGCTGCGTCAGGGGTGCCGGCCGGTACAAATATGCTGGACCAACTTGATGACAGTGCAGAAGGATAGCCTTGTTCCACGACTGTGGGCACACTAGGGAGTGTTTTGACACGCTGCGTGTCCGTAACAGCCAATGCGCGAACTTTTCCAGACTCAATGTGTGAACGAGAGCTGACAGGATAATCAAACATGACATCTACCTGCCCACCGATCAGATTCTGCAAGGCAGGTGCGCTTCCCTTGAATGGAACGTGCGTGAATTTGACGCCCGCTTCATTCTGAAAGAGTTCACCAGCCAAGTGACTGCCAGTGCCTGTGCCGGCCGATGCCATGTTGAGTTTGCCAGGATTTTTCTTGGCGTACTCGACGACTTCTGCAAGGTTTTTAAACGGCAGCCCACTATTGACGAGAATAACATTGGGAGTCTTGAGCAAAGCATGAACCGGAATGAATGTTGTCAGCGGGTCATACTTGACATTCGAATACAGAGACAGGTTGGCTGCCATCGTTCCTTGAGTTCCGTAGATCATGGTGTAACCATCAGGTGCCGCTCGCGCCACAAAATCGGTTCCGACCATGCCTCCCCCGCCAGGTCGGTTGTCAATAATGATGGGTTGACCGATGACTTCAGTTATTTTTTTACCAATGAGCCGTGAGGTGGTGTCTGTGATTCCCCCAGGTGTAAAGGGTACAACCCAAGTGACAGGGCGCTCTGGCCAATTGTCGGCGTGAGCAAATGAGCCGCTCAGTGATGCCAGTCCGATGATGGCCGTGGAAAATAGCGTTGTTCTTAGTTTTCGCATAACTATCTCTCCTCCTTTTATACGATTGGTCGTGATAATATTCGAAATACCGTATAATTCTAACTGTTAATTCAGCCATTGCAATAGGTCGCGTACGCTCGTAAACCCTTGTGCGGGTTGCGCTAGACGAACACAGGAGACAGGAGTGGATTACAGGTTATTGCCGCAGTTGGATCTGTCACGTTTGGTGAGTCCGGAGTCCGTTGCCATCGTGGGAGCATCTGACAGACCCGAGAGCATAGGAGGGCGTGTTGTCCAGAATCTGCTCGAATATTCAAACTATGAAGGAAAGGTGTATCTGGTCAATGCAACTCGTGACCAGGTCGCTGGCCAGAATTCCTGGTCTTCAGTTGCAAATCTTCCCGAGACACCGGATGTGATCATTGTGGCGGTTCCTGCCACACACGTCATGCAGGTGTTGACGGAGGCGGCTGAGCGAGGAGTGAAGTTTGCAATCATTCTGAGTTCTGGTTTTGGGGAAGCAGGCGAAGAAGGCAAAGCTGTTGAAAAAGACATGCGAGCCCTTGTTGAACGTACCGGCATACGCTTGTATGGTCCAAACTGCCCGGGCCTGGTCAATATCAACAAGCAAGTAGGCTTTACGTTCTCTCCGTCTTTTCGCCACGATCTGAATCGTGGCCCGGTGGGGCTTGTCACACAAGGCGGCGGTCTGGGCCGAAACGTCATGCAGGCGATGACGCGCGGCATGGGTGTCGGGATATGGGCTTCGACAGGAAACGAGGTGGATCTGCAGGTGGCCGACTTTATCGAGTATCTGGCCAACGCTGATGACATCAAGGTAATTGTTTGCTTGATCGAAGGTATCAAGGATGGTCGCCGCTTCATGAGTGCTCTCAAGTTAGCTGCGGATCATGGCAAGCCGGTAATCGGACTGAAAGTTGGTCGCTCCGAATATGGACAACGCGCTGCACAGTCCCATACCGCGTCTATTACCGGTGTGGCTGAAGTGAACAGTGCAATGTTTCGCCAGATGGGATTGATCGAAGTCGATGACATTGATGAGTTAGTTGATACGGCTTGGCTATTCGCTCGATTCAATCCTCCACGCGCCACGGGGCTGGCCATTTACTGTTCTTCTGGCGGCACTGCGGCACTTTCTGCTGACCTTGTGGGTCAGGCGGGACTTGAATTGGCAGAGTTCAGTCAGAGTACTCGGGCAGTTCTGAAGGAGAAGTTGCCTGCATATGCCGCGACAGGCAATCCTGTTGACACAACGACAGCCATTCTCAGTGATCCGAATCTCGTGGACCAGACCATGCTGGCGGTGGCACAGGATGAGACAGTGAGTCTGGTGTTGTTACCAATCACGCTCGATTACGGCAGTACGACCGTGAGTGTGGCAAACAGTGCGGTGCGGGTTCAAAGACAGGTCAGCAAACCCATTCTTCCGATCTGGATGACCGATCGCATGGGGGATGCATTTCAGATCTATGCCCGCGCCGGAATGATGCCAGCCCGTAGTCTTGGCAAAGCGATCAAGGCCGTTGGTCGATGGCAGGCGTATGGGACTTGGGCCAGAAACCGCGATGCGTCATTCCTGCCGTTGTTGCTCACCATGGGTGCAATCACTCAGAACCCGGACCAGAATCGGACGTTGACCGAGATTGAAGGCAAGCAGTGGCTGAAGGAGGCAGGAATTGCCATTCCAGAGGTCAAGTTGTGCACGACGCCGGATCAGGCCGTCGCTGCTGCGCGAGGTATCGGCTATCCCGTTGTTGCCAAAGTCGTGAGCAGCCAGATCCAGCACAAATCAGACATGGGCGGTGTGCAGATCAACCTGTGCGATGATCAGGCTGTCCGCGATGCTTGGAAATCGATTCGGGACAATATTTCTCGTCATACACCGGGCGTGATTGTTGATGGCATTCTGATTGAACGTATGCTCGGATCCGAGGGGATTGAGGTGATCGTGGGCGTTTCGCGTGATCCAGTCCTTGGCCATGTCATGATGTTCGGACTCGGCGGTATCTACGTCGAATTGTTTCGCGATGTCTCACGAGCCCTTCTCCCGCTTACAAATCAGGAGGCAGATCGCATGATCCGGGAGATCAAGTCCTTTCCAATGTTGAGTGGTGTAAGAGGTCGTTTGCCAATGGATGTGTCTGCGCTCAAGCAAGTCATGCTGGCGCTTTCGGATGCCGTTGTCGCCCATCCAGAATTGATAGAGGAGGTGGATATCAATCCAGTATGGGTGGGTCCGGAGGGGCAGGGTGCCGTGGCACTCGATGCGCTGATTGTTGGCCAGTTCGGGAAAGGATCCAGACAATGACGGTGATGTCACCTTCGCGCAAACCTGCTTTACACGACGTCGTGGTCGTCGACTTCAGTGAGTTGCTGCCGGGGCCTTTCATGACTCAGATGCTGGTGGACATGGGTGCCAGAATCATTAAAGTCGAACGTCCACCAAAGGGAGATCCTGTACGTCAGAGTGCCCCCGGATTGTTTGCTGCCGTAAATCGTGGCAAGGAATGTATACAAATTGACCTCAAGGACGAAGCCGGTCTGTGTCATGCGTTGGAGTTGATCAAGCAGGCCGATATTCTTGTCGAGTCATATCGACCTGGAACGCTCGCGCGACTCGGGTTGGGATATGAACGTCTTAAAAGTCTGAATCCAGGATTGATCTATGTTTCAATATCAGGCTATGGTCAGTCTGGTCCCGATGCAATGCTTCCCGGACATGATCTCAATTATCTTGCAGCATCAGGCGCGATGGCCTTGACGCCAGGAAAAGATAGCGCAAGTTGTGCGCAGGCTATGCTGGATGTCGTGCCGTCTGGGCAGTCTGCCCTGCCTTACGCGGATCTCAGTGGTTCTCTTTATGGGCTGGGCGCATTGCTGGCAGCGTTACATCAGCGCCAGTCTAGCGGGGAAGGGCAATGGCTCGATGTGTCGTTGACCGAGGCTGTTCTTCATCAGATGACTGTGCGACTGGCTGTGTTCCAGCAGAACGGTGTGACTGACCTGCGGGAGCAACGCGCGTCACTGGAAAGGCCGGCGTATGGGTGTTTTGAGTGCCAGGACGGGCGATTTATTACGCTTGGGGCGCTTGAGCCGCACTTCTTTTTGCGTCTCGTGAAGGCCTTGGGTTTGAACGAGTTTGAGGAAGACGTTTGGCTAGATAGCGCGTATCGTAAACGCCACACATCCCGAATCAACAGATCTTTGGTGCGGCGGTTTTCTGAAATGTCCGCAGAGCGGGTGGTTGATATACTTCGAAAGAATGATGTGCCGGTCATGCCCGTTGTTGCTCCTAGTGAATTGCGGCACCATCCGCAACATGTTGAACGTAGTATGTTTGCCCCTTCGTTACACGGAGAGCTCCCGAGGTTTCCGGTTCGATTGGCTGGCATGAGTGGTCCTTGCACCTCCTGATGTCTGAAGCGCCACTGAATGGAACTGGGTTGTGTGGATGCAAGGTGTGACCGAAAAATCGATTTAGAGAGGAAATTCTGTGCCAGCAATCGTCCCGGCCTGTGTTAGAACACTGGCAATTTTTGAAGTGTTTGCTCAAGAGAAGCAGGAACTTAGCAACTCTCAGGTCGCACGGGCACTTGGTATAGCGGAAACCAGCTCCTTAGATATTCTGCACACCTTGGTTGAAGAAGGCTATCTCCTAAGAACACCTACAACTAGACGCTTTTATCCGACTCGGAAGTTTGTGACGCTTGCTCGCAAGCTGGGAGAAAATGACCCTCTCAATTCGATCGCGAATGAGGTCGTTGAGGGTTTGGTACAACGCACCGCTGAGACGGCACTGTGCGGGCGGATCGAGAATGGCGCCGTCGAGATAATCGCGCTTAGGGAAGGCAAGCACGAACTGCGTTACATCCAGCGTGTGGGTGCGAGAATTGCCTTGCATGCTTCTGCTCTGGGCAAGGCGCTTCTGGCACTACTTCCAGAAGATGAGGCAAGGGCACATCTGGAAGTCAAAGGCTTACGAAAGGTCACCCCGGAAACTTGCGTCGATATGAATGCCTTGCTCCGTGAGATCCGGGATGTTTCACAGCGTGGCTGGTCAATAGTGTTCGATGAGGGTGTCGAAGGCGTAGGTGCTCTAGCTGTCGCTGGCTTTATTGGTACCGAGCCGGTTGCATTTTCTCTGGCGGGACTGAGCGACCGATTGCGCCGAAATCAGGACACTTACCCGGTGGGTGAATGTGCGGAGCGTCCATAGGAATCTGTGGACCGCTGAGAAACCCTGCGTGTTGGAAAGGCTAACAACACCCCATCCTCGTCATTTCCACTTCCTGATTGCTGCGAAGAATACTCAGTTGAGACTCGCATCTACTGACTCACGCTCCTAAAGGACATGCATGGCGTGTAATCTTTTATTTTTTACGGTATGATGTAATCATATACAGAATATCGTAGAAAAGAGGACGCACATGCAAGAAGATGCATCTTTGAGGATTGCGCGCTGCACGAAGTGTGAAACTTACACGCTGCCGGTAAACGCGTATGGGTGCCGTTCATGTGGGGCAGATCGATCCTTACTAGAGGAGGTCGATCTGCCTGACAGGCCGAAGCTGGTAAATTTTGTGACCTTGTATGCACCTCTGTCAC
The DNA here is from genome assembly GCA_964491995.1 of uncultured Orrella sp. Lineage (GTDB taxonomy): Bacteria > Pseudomonadota > Gammaproteobacteria > Burkholderiales > Burkholderiaceae_B > Algicoccus. The sequence goes on along the minus strand of CAZBIN010000167.1, from coordinate 1,104 downwards.
CCGAGTTGAACGTGCCCTGTGTTATCGGAGAGGTAGAGTTCGCACCTGGAGTGATTGAGGAAGCGGTGATTGACGTCTGCGACGAGACGGACCTCCAGATTGGAATTGGCTTAACCCCCCGCCTGACCAGAACAAAGACGGATAAAGCGCTCTGGGTCTTCACACCAGAGAGTCATCAGGAAGGGTGCGTGGCATGAGAGAGATCTTGAAACAGCAGCCTGTCTACGTGATTGGCATCGGGATGCACAAGTATCAATTTCCGAGCGAAACGCCATATGTGGCCCTCGGTTTGAAAGCCATTCGAGAGGCACTTGACGATGCAGGTATTCAGTGGGCACAGGTTCAAAGTGCTGTTGTTGGCACGGCTGCATTGGGGATGGCAACAGGACGCGTGATGCTGCGCCATCTAGGCTCAACGGGCTTAGAGGTTGAGCAGGTTGAGAATGCATCTGCATCAGGTTCAACCGCATTTCGTCTTGCTGCGCTGCAGATCGCAAGCGGTGAGTACGATCTGGTGCTCGCCGTCGGAGTTGACAAGTTTGGTGATGCACGGCGTGCCGTGCTCAAGGATGGGCTTCAGAGCATCAGTCCGACAGCGAACATTCCTCTTGTTAAATTTGCGCTGATGGCGCGGCGGTGGATGCGTGACTATGGTCTTTCGATTGAGGACCTCGCTCGGGTAGCGGTCAAAAATCACTGCAACGCAGCACTTAACCCTTACGCACAGTTTCAGAAGCCTCGCACGCTTGAACAGGTTCTGTCATCGTCCAAGGTTGCAGGCAACCTGACTGCCTTGCAATGTACACCTCGTGGCGATGGTGCGGCAGCCGTCATTCTGGCTTCGGAGAGTACCGTCAAACGGCTTGGGATTGCACGCAGTCGGTTGGCACGGGTGCTGTCATCGGTGTCGACCAGTGAAGAGCTTCGTCTGGACGATGATGGACTGACTTCCATGCCAGCAATGGTTGAGATGGTCAGAAAATCTGCAAATCAGGCACTGGATCAGGCCGGTGTTGGCCCAGAAGACCTGGATTTGATTGAGCTACACGATGCGTTCAGTGTGGAAGAGCTTATCTACAGTGAAGCGATTGGTGTGTGCAAGAC
>CAZBIN010000166.1:830-7045 GCA_964491995.1 uncultured Orrella sp. | reverse complement strand
TGGGGTTGACAGTCAGCTGTGGGCGAAAGGCTTCATCGCCCGCTATGGACAGATCATTGATGCCACGATCATCCCGGCTCCAAAGCAGCACAACCGTAGTGCCGAGCGTGATCTGATCAAGCAAGGTGCCATGCCCGCAGACTGGAAGCCTGCCAGGCGACGTCAGAAAGACACCGATGCCACCTGGACGAAGAAGCACGGCAAGAGCTTCTTTGGTTACAAGCTTTCCATCAATGTCGACAACAAGTACAAGATCATCCGCAAGTTTGAGACGGATACCGCGAGCGTGGGGGACGGTGACCATTTCAACGCTGTGATCGATCCGTTTAACACCAGCGCGATGTGTATGCCGATCGTGGCTATCCGTCCAAAGCCAGAGATCGATGGCTCAAAGAGAACGGCTATCGCAACCAGATCCAACGCAAAGGTCAGGCCAACAAACCGTTGTCCGAAGCCCAGCAGCGTCGCAACCATCGCATCGCCAAGACCCGAGCGCGAGTCGAGCACGTGTTCGCGACCATGGAGCAGATGGGTGGCAAGATGATTCGCACTATCGGTCAGGCCAGAGCTGACTTTGCCATGACGATGATGGTCACCTGCTACAACCTGAAACGTCTGGTGTACTTCCAGCAGCACGACATTAAGGCCTTCTGACGCCCAAAATGGGCCGAATCGCCGAAATCCGGGGCGATTCGAAGCAAAATCCGGTCAAAAAGTGAGCAAATCGCTCGCGGAATCAGGAAAATTGCTACCGATGACAGCCAGGTGTCGTGCTGACTTCGCCAGGTTCGCCAAAATCAGCCGTTAATCGAGGTGCCCTTTTGCAAAGCCAGCGCCTGGTTGAACACGAAGCGGCGCATGTGCCGCTCTTGCTGGCCGTCTGGCATCCCCATTCGTATTTGAAGGCTTGACGTCGTTGCATGGTCCTATAATACTCTTAGTGTATGCACGATGACAACGGTATTCGACACGCAAGACACTGCGTTTTTAAGATGCACGTCGATTGGATATTTGTGGCGAAATATCGCCGCAAAGTATTCGATGGCCACGCCATCAGTCGCTTGCGTGCCATCTTTGCCAGGACCTGCGCCGACTTTGAGGCGCAACTCATCAAGATGGATGGCGAGGATGATCATGTCCACCGGTGGGTTCAATACCCGCCCAAGGTGGCCGTTTCCAAGCTCGTAAACAGTCTGAAGGGCGTGCTGTGGTCGCCGTCCGACTTCGCCTCTTCCTGTGGCGGCGCTCCGATCTCCATCGTGCGCCAGTACATCGAACAGCAGCAAACGCCGCACTGAAACCCGGGACGGCTACGCCGTCCGCGCTATCCTTCCCCGACCTGAACGGCGGGGCTTGTCGCGCAACGGGTCAGGATGGTTTCGGCTGAATGTGGTGTCTCGGAATAACGTTGTGTGGACCTTTGGCTGAGACCCTTGAGATTTTGGCCAAATCATGTTCGTGCTGACTGAGGATAGCTACGAATTGGCTCTTGCAGAATGCCTTTCATTCCGATGCCATGCAAGGACATCATCTCACGTCCGGAAAAGCGCAGCGGCATACTGCTGTTAAGCGTCGCCTCACACCTGCGCAAACCTGCTCACGACTGAGCAAATCCGCAGATGACTGCCTGTTTCGCGGACGCTGGCTTCACCACCGTCTTGCGAAGGTGGTGAAGCCAGCGCGTTGCGACGTCAAAAACAGATCAGGCAGCTCTGCGCACTGTGTTGCTGTCCTGGTTGATATCCATGCTCTGGTCTGCGTTTCGGATTTCCTGACGATCCTCGACCAGCAGTGTCTGCTGCACGTCGCCAATCATGATTTTACGAGGCTTCTTCTCTTCCGGAATGATGTTCTGCAGCCGGATTTCCAGCATGCCATCGACCAGATCTGCAGACTGCACCAGCACGGTTTCCGCCAGGGTGAACTGATGCGTGAAATCACGTGTCGCAATACCACGATGCAGGAACTGACCATCACGCTGCTCGCGGACCTTGCCGGTCACGGTCAGCTTGTCACCTTCGAAAGTGATGTCAAGCTCATCACGCTTGAAACCAGCGACTGCAATCTCGATCACGTAGTCGTGATCGGTCTTCTTGATGATGTTGTAGGGTGGGTAGCTTTGTGCCTTGTTCTCTCCCATCGCGTTCTCGATATCGCCAAACGCATTGAGCAGACGGTCAAAACCCACCGAATTCAAAAGCAGATTACGTCCAAAAGGATAATTCATGATTCATCTCCATTGAGCAAGTTGAATGTGTCTGGTCGACCTCGTTGAGCATCGACTTGCTGTGAAGATAGCGACTAAAACCTGAATTTCAAGAGCGATATGTGAGTCGTAGCGACCGAAACGATTCAGAGCAAGGAATTTGAATGTGCTCTGCGCACTGCAGCACGGATTCTCTCGACGGTCTGCTCAACCGGCGCACGCCGTGATACCTCCAGACCCAGCGATCTGGCAATCGCATTGACACGCAAAGCATCAGACACCACGCCGCCGCGATCGATGGCATCAATAAGTGCCTGAGCCCGGGCCAGATCACTGACCGGCGCCCTGCCAGCAGGTTTGAGCCGCAAACTGCGCCAGATTCTGACAATAATCTTCAAGGTTGCCCCCCCCTTGAGCCCTATTGTGCCAGCAACGCGAGGCTCTGAAATACCCTCGGAACACAAAACCACCGCATCTTTGCGAATCGGTCAGCAGAGAGAACTCTGTACAGGCCAGCTCTCAAGTTGCCTGAGCTGACAAGCTTCAATACACTGATCCCAAATACACCACAGATCGTTCGATGCCCTGCCCACCGCGACCCATCTGTGATGAGTGCATGGCAGCACCGGCGATGTCTCTATTTTGAATGATGGGAATATCACAACATGTCAGGTTCATCCGCGTTTACCTCCTCTGTTGCTTCCAGAACAGCAGGAACGCCGTTTTTTGCAACAGGCAATGGTAAGGGATACCTGCGAGTTCGCCCATCTCACGAATGCAGTTGCCTGAACCCTGCCACCCAGTCGCTCCATCTGCGGGTGATGCAGCGACTCGCGGCACTGAACTGGCAAGCCAGCGCAGCCGAAATCGCCAGCAGCCACGATGCCCACGCAACCCAGGCACTCAAGCCAACCGTCATCAACCCGCAGGGGCGTGTGTTGCTGACCCATCTGCGTCTGTTTGACGGCATTTCGCTGACACTGCGCGAAGATGTGCAGATTCTGGTTGAGGACGGCAAAATTATCGACCTGCCACCGGCTGGCACCACAGTTTCAGATGTGGCCATGACACTGGATTGCGCTGGCAAGACGGTCATCCCGGGGCTCATCGACGCCCATTGGCACTCGATGTTCTGCGGCCTTGGCGAGATGGCGGCTTTGACAGCCGATGTGGGATACATCCATCTAGTGGCGGCGCAGCAAGCCAGGCAGACACTGTTCCGAGGGTTCACGACTGTGCGTGACACAGGAGGCCCTGTGTTTGCTCTGAAGCGGGCCATTGATGAAGGCCTGTTTGAAGGTCCTCGAATCTTCCCCAGCGGAGCCATGATTTCCCAGACCGGCGGTCATGGGGACTTCAGAATGCGCTATGAAGTGCCACTTGCAGCAAGCAATGCGCTGAGTCACGCCGAAGCGTTTGGCGCAGCCATGATCGCTGACGGACCCGATGAGGTCAGAAGACGGGTACGTGAGCAGTTGATGCTGGGCGCATCACAAATCAAGGTGATTGCCGGTGGCGGGGTGACATCGCTTTATGACCCGATTGACTCCACACAATACTCCGAGCAAGAAATGCGGGTTGCTGTCGAAGCAGCGTCAGACTGGGGCACCTATGTGATGGCCCACGTCTACACCCCCAAAGGCATCATGCGAGCCATACGTGCCGGCATTCAGTCGATTGAACACGGGCAGCTCGCTGACCGGGCTTGCGCCCAACTGATGGCTGACGAGGGCATCTGGTGGAGCTTGCAGCCGTTTTTTGCGGACGAAGATGCCAACATCAAAGTGGACCCTAAAGGCAAAGCGGCGCAACAAATGATCGCCAGAGGAACAGAGCAAGCCTACCAGATGGCTCAAGACCTGAAAATCCGCACCGCCTGGGGAACCGACATTCTGTTTACACCGCAGAACGTGCATACCCATGGCAAGCAGCTGGCGAAACTGACGCGGTTTTATGAACCGCTTGAAGTGCTCCAGATTGCCACTGCAAGAAATGGCGAACTTTGCCAGATGTCGGGCAACCGCAGCCCCTACCCGGGCAGGCTGGGTGTCATCGAGTCCGGTGCACTGGCGGACTTGCTGGTCATCGATTCCGATCCCAGCAAGAGTCTGGACTTCCTGCTCAATCCGCAAGAGTCTCTGCGAGTGATCATGAAACATGGAGCGATTCACAAAAACACGCTCATCTGAGCGACTGGAGCTTCAGATGCGTGACCCGCAAAGCTTGCCCCAAGAAAACAAAGACGTCTTCAAACACATCGATGCCGCAACGCTGTTGCGCCATGCGGGCGGTGATCCGGCACTTGTTCGAGAACTGCTTGGAATCTTTGTCAGAACCTTTGCCACTGATATCGAACGATTGAACGCTGCCGTGCAGGCTGACGATGTTTTACAAATCCGTCATCTGCTTCACCGGGTCAAAGGCTCATTGCAAATACTTGACGCGAAAGCCACGATCGACAGAATCGAGCTGGTTTCTGACTCTCTTGGCAACCAGATCGGCGTTGACCAGGCCCGGGCGCTGCAGCATCTTTTTCAGTGCTTTGACGAGATCCTGCAAGAGGCGATCCTGCAGGCTTGAGCTTGCCTCGACATGCGGCAGCATCAACCCAGCTCAAACGACGTGATGCCATACATCCGCGCAATGTCCAGGTCAGGTGCCGAACCTGTGTACATTCTGGCAGTCTCAAATACCGGTGTCATGCCATGACGCTGCGCCAGCGCACGAGCACGCGGATTGATCGCGGGTATATCGATCTGTATCTGGGCGCCGGGCTCCACGGTGTCGACCAGCGCATCGAACAACTGAAGTGCAACACTGTCGTCATCAGCAAACAGGGGTCCGATCTTGTAGCCATTCACACAGGGTCGGATCACCGCCAACCCGCAGATCACGCCATTGACCACCATCACCCGCGCAACAACCTTGGGCTGCGTGATCCAGGCCGACAAAAACCTTTCCCTGAACCCCGGGAAAAAATGCCTGTCGTACGCATGAATCATGGCACCCGGCAGGTCACTGGCCGCAAGCACCTGGCCATGCGTGACTGAGGAACCTCCGGGCGCACTGGCGCTAGACTGCCCGGCAACACCTTGATACCGGACATTGTTGTAGGCCAACTGGAATCCGCTTTTCTGGTAGTTCGCCTGCTGGGCAACCACGCCATCAAGCCCGATCAGACGACCTTGCAGATGGCGCATCGCCGCTTTCCACAGATCAAGACCGTAGCCCTGTCCCCGATATTCCGGGCGCACAATGTAAAAGCCGATGAACCCGAAGTCGCTGCCGTAACGAACGGCAGAGATCGTCGCAATCGGTTCACCATCCAGCAGTCCCACCCAGAACCCCTCGGAATCCGCAGCGTAGAAAGCCTCTGCATCATACAGTCCGGGATTCCATCCCTCGGCCTCGGCCCAGCGGATGCAAAGGTCGATCTCGCCTCGGATCATGGGTCTAATGATGTACCGAGGGTTGCTCATACGGTTTTCTTCCATTCAACTGCCTTGCAATCATGGGGCAGGGTTCCCGGTCATTGACTTGAGACACAATATTTCCCACTGGCGTAGTACCCGCCAGGACATGATCCCGCGCGGTGGATCACTGAGCGGCTCTTGTCCGAAGATGCCACACAATAGTTGCCACTGCTGTAGTACCCGGTCGGGCAGGCACCATTACGCTCAATCGCGAATCGCGCAGAGCTGCCAGGCACACAGTACTTTCCGCTGCTGCTGTATCCCGAGGGGCAGGATCCCGAGCGCAGCATGGGCTGTGCGGGTGGTGCTGCCAGCGCAGGTGCAACCATTGCAGAAACCGAGAACAGCAGCGTCACCCAGGACGTCCACCTGGAGGTCATCGAGGAAAGTATCCGGAAATCAACCATCCATCGCATCTGTGCTTCTCCATACCCTGTGCCAGAAAATACCGTCTTCCGGGACCGCCTTCAAGCATCCAAGCTAAACGTCTGCTCTGAGCATCAGCGACAGCGCGCAGGACCCTGAACATCTTTGGC
>CAZBIN010000166.1:0-820 GCA_964491995.1 uncultured Orrella sp. | reverse complement strand
TCGACCGCAAGCTTCAGACTCGCAACACTGTTAGCCGTGTAAACACTGCCACCGGTGGCTGCAGCCAGGCAATTGCCACTACCACTATTACCGATATCAACAACATTGATTTTAAGGTGAGGCTTTGTGGCTGCCAGACGCCTCGCTGCCTCACAAGGATCGCCGCCACAACTCTCAACCCCGTCGGTCACAACCAGAATGGTTGATTCCCGATTGCGCCCGTCAAGCATGTTGCCCGCCCTTGTCACAGCATCCGCCAGCGGTGTCCCGCCCTCCGGCTGCAGTCCTCTTATCTGTCCCAACAGCGCATTTCTCAGCTCAGGCCCAAAAAATCCCCGAACATCGGCCCTTGGACAGGTGCGTGCTGTCACCAGCCCGACACTGACATCACGCGGCAATTTCTTGATGACATCGGACACCGTGTTCCTGGCCACCGTGATCCGTCGTGGCTCACTTTCCATCTGATTGATGAAACGGATGTCATCGGGAGAAGCAAACGCCGGCAACGCGTTGACCCGCCACATGCGCTCGTTGTAATCGCGCTCCTGCTGTATCAGCGTCCCTATATTGAGCTTCATGGATCCAGACGTGTCAAACACCACGACCAACTCAGGCACCAGCTCTGGCGGACGCTCGTCGGGACAGAAGTCCTTGGCCGAGGTGATCGTGACCGGCTTTTTGACAGGCGGTTTAGGCGCAGGTGGGGGCGGCTTGGGCTTGGGAGGGGGAGGCGGCGCAGGCTCAGGCGGCACAACAGGATCAGGCACAGGTTCTGGCTTTGGTTCAGGCTCGGGCACCGGTTCAGGCTTGATCTCGGGCT
>CAZBIN010000165.1:0-7191 GCA_964491995.1 uncultured Orrella sp. | reverse complement strand
AATTCCAATTAAAAATTAAAATTCAAATCATTCTTTAAAGCTATCGGTGTGTCATAGTAGACAGGGTTTATCGACCTTCAGGCATCACTCAGGACCGCGCGAGCGCAGCACGGCGAACGCATGTCCGCGCTGAATCCAGAGATTGCGTGGGCGTTTCAGGCGGAGGACTCGACAGCTACCTGACCTTGTGCGCGACAAGCCCCGTCGTTGGTGGCGGGGAAGGATAGCGCGGACGGCGTAGCGGTCCTTGGAATTCAGTGGGGTGTCTGCTGCGGTTCAATGGACTGGCGCACGATGGAAATCGGCGCACCGCCACAAGATGATGCCAAGTCGGACGGCGACCACAGCACGCCCTTCCAGTATCGCTTCTGGATGTCTGGCCGCTCCTGGCGCAGTAGGCAGCTCGAGACGCCTTTGAGGCTGTTCACAAGGTTTGAGACGGCCACCTTTGGCGGATTTGCTGGTTGCTTACGAAGGTTGTTGTGGTCAAACGATATGGTGCAGGCAACACCGCGCATGAGTTAACGTGATTGAACTGCAAGGGTGCGGGTCCCGGGGCCTGCAGGACAGCTCGCGCGCTGCCTTGTGGATGCAGGAAAAGCAAGCGATTTGAACCGCACGAGATTGGGTCTGACCGGGTCAGATACTTCGCTGGCTTCGCTTAGCCACCGATAATTGGTTGATTGCGCAGGCGCCATCGGTTGACACTTGCCGGCTGGCTCAGGACGTTCCCGGGTGTGGTAGCAAAAGGACAGTGATTCAGGAGAATGCAGGATGAAGCGACGTGTGACACAGCGCGATGTTGCCAGAGTAGCCAAGGTAAGCCAGGCCGCTGTTTCACGCGTCATGGGCAAGCATGGCTATGTGGCTGATGATGTTCGCCAGAGGATAGAAAAGGCGGCATTTGCGCTGGGCTATCGTCCTGACCCGGTTGCGAGAAGTCTCATCACGGGACGATCGAATATTGTGGCGATCATTGTTGGAAACATCGTTAATCCGTTCTTTCCGATCATACTGGATGCGCTGACTGAGGCACTCAGGAGCTCAGGCAAAGAGGTGCTGTTGTTCAACATCGCTCAAGGACAAAGTCTTGATGAACTCATCCTGGATGTTCTGAACTACAAGGTCAACGGCATCATTCTGACCACGGCCACTTTGGAGAGCCGCCTCCAGGGTGTGTGTGACAGACTTGATGTTCCCATCATCCTCTTTCACCGGTATGCTGATTCGGCGGGTCTGCCGGGTGTTGCTTGCGATAATCGTGCAGGAGGATACCAGGCAGCGCGCTTGCTTCTGGAGGCCAATCGCAGACGCCTGGCATACGTGGGCGGCAGCAGGAATTCATCGCCTGACCGCGATCGTCGTCAAGGGTTTTTAGATTGTATGCATGCGGCCGGTGTTGAGCCCGTTTGCATTCTTGATGGCACATTCACCTATGGCTGGGGATGGAAAGCAACAATCGATCTTTTTCAGTCCGACCAGAAGATTGATGGATTGTTCTGTGGAGATGATGCGATCGCTTTCGGCGCGATGGATGCTCTCAGATACAAACTTGGGCTGAGCGTGCCTCGACAGGTCAGCGTCGTAGGCTTTGATGATGTTCCGCAAGCAAGCTGGGCGGCCTATGAGCTGACTACGATCCGCCAACCCATCGAACGCATGATTGAGCGAACGATTGGTCTGCTCGAGGAGCCGCTGTCAGCCGCCAGTGCAATCGAGTTCATTCCCGGCGAGGTGGTGATGCGAGCCACGGTCTCGGTTGTGTCTGATGCTGTCGGCGCATTAAAAAACGCTGAATAAAAAGAAAGCAGTTGACAGAAGGTTGGCATCTTCTTTACAAATATGTGAATACGTAATCCTATTTTTATCCGGAGCTCCCCTGATGGTCTCAGCGCTACTGAAACAGCAGATTGACAAGCACTATCCGAAAGTCGTTCGAGGCAAAGGTGTCTGGCTCTGGGATTCCGAAGGGCGTGATTACATTGACGGCTCATCCGGGGCCATGACAGCCAACATTGGCCACGGTGTGACAGAGATTGCCCAGGCTATGCAGGAGCAGGCCAGTCAGATTGCATTCACATTCAGAACACAGTTCACCAACCAGCCCGCAGAAGATCTGGCAGCCAGACTGGCCGCTCTGGCCCCCGGGGATCTGAATCATGTGTTTTTTGTGAGCAGCGGCTCTGAAGCGTCGGAATATGCCATGCGTGTTGCGATCCACACCTGGAAGGAGCGCGGTCTGCCGCGCAAAGTCAGGTTTCTGAGTCGCGAGCGCAGTTATCACGGCATGACCATGGGCGCTCTGTCAATGTCGGGACATGACGCTCGCAGACCAGACTACAGCACTTTGTTGCATCCTTTTCCAGCGGTTGCGGCGGCCTATGAATATCGTTCGAGCTGGGCGGACTTGCCAGCAGAGCAGAAGTACAAGTCAGCCGATGAGTGGGAGACGGCAATTCTGGAGGCAGGCGCAGACAATGTCGCTGCCGTGATTGTTGAGCCCATCGTGGGTGCGGCCGGTGGTGCGCTGGTGGCCCCTGAAGGTTATTTCAAGCGCCTGCGCGAGATCTGCGATCAGTACAACGTCCTGCTCATCATGGATGAAGTCATCACCGGCATGGGCCGAACAGGCAAGTGGTTTGCCTCTGAGCATGAGGGTATTGTGCCCGACATGATCATCACGGCCAAAGGGCTGAGCGCAGGCTACACACCGATGGGTGCGGTCATCATCAGGGATCCTCTGGTCGAGTCGATGCGTGCCGGCAGTGGCTACGCGCCTTTCGGCCATACATTCTCCGGAAATCCTCTGGGATGTGCCGTTTGTCTGGCCGTCATGGACTACCTTGATCAGCACCATGTGCTGGCGAACGTTGTCGCACGAGGTGCACAAGTCGAGGCTGGGCTCCGAGCATTGTCAGACCGGTATCAGCACATGGTCGATGTCAGAGGCCGTGGTCTGCTCTGGGGTTTTGAGTTTGTCCTGGACCGGAAGACGCGCACCCCGCCGCCTGCAGAGATGAATGCGACAGGGCTTTTTGCAGATATCTGTCAGGAAAATGGCTTGATTGTCTATCCGGCGGGTATCAAACCATACAACAACGCAGCCCTGGTCGCGCCACCACTTGTCATTAATGCCGAGGAAGTTCAAGATCTGCTGGCACGTCTGGAAAAAAGCCTCTCGGCGATGGCAGAACATCTTTCAGAGCTGACGGTGAATGTCTGACCTCAAACATCGATGGGTTGCAGTGGCTTCAGCATGGGTATCATCATGAACGACACAAGTCATTTCGCTGTTCCACCTCTGGCAGGTTACCTGGACCGTCTTTCAGCCCGTCCCGGAGAGCGGCTTGCCCTGAAAACCTCCAGTGAAAATTCGGGCTCTGTGCATGCACATGTCATCCGGATATGGAATGCAGACTTCAACCCGGACGGTATCGGTCTGCAAACAGAGGCGGTCCCGAGCCTGGATCTGGGCGCATTTGCCGCCAGAAAAAAGAGTGTTTCGATGGGGAGCTGGGGCTGGGCCGGCGCCGACAACCTGTTTACAGACCCAAAGCTGGTGCTGACTTTGCGCGCGCAACCCTGGCTGACACGCGAAAGTGGATCCGCGCTGGTCGCGGTAGCACCGTCCGACGGGGATGCTCTGTGGTCGCTCAACTTGACACCGTCAGGACTTGAACTCAGAAGCGGTCATGATGTTGTGTTGCAAGCCGCGATCGAACCGAAGCGAAAGAAGTGGTACGACATCAAGCTCGAACTAGACTTGCGATCGGGTCAGGCAGTGTTGGCGATTAACAGTCTGGACGGACAGCAGCGAGCCAGTGCATCGGGCACGTTTTTCTGGTCTGCCCATGCGTCGGCAAAGATTTTCTTTGCCGCGCAGCCCCAGGGTCAGAACATGACCGGTCATTTCAATGGTCGTCTTGAAGATGTCACCTTTCGCGCTGACTCCGGGCAGGGTCCAATCCTTGCTTTCTGGGACTTCAGCCTCGTGATGGAGAGCACCAGCATCATCGATGTTGGGCCCAAGAGTCACCATGGCATGCTTGTCAATCTGCCCACCCGGGCGGTGCGTGGTTCGAGGTGGGATGGAACCGAGCATTCTTTCAGGCATGCCCCCAGACAGTACGCAGCGATCCATTTCCATGAGGATGATCTGTATGACTGTCAGTGGGATACCGACCTCGAGTTTCAGATTCCAGACGATCTGCCTAGCGGTGTCTACGGCGTGAAACTCCAGCAGGACGGGCAGCAGGACATTGTTCCTTTCTTTGTGCTCCCGCCCAAAGGTACGACGACCGCACGCGTGTGCTACCTCGCGTCCACCTACACATACATGGCATACGGTAACCATGCCCGGCGCAATCTTGATGATGCGATGAAGCAGCGGATGAAAGCGTGGGGCACGCCAGCAGGACCGGATACGTATCCCGGGTTTGGGTTTTCGACCTATAACTTTCATCCCGATGGATCCGGATTCTGCTATTCGTCAAGACTGCGCCCTTTGTTGACGATGCGCCCCGGATTTCTGACATTTGCCATTCACGAAGGATCTGGTCTGCGTCACTTCCCGGCTGACAGCCATCTGGTGGAATGGTTTCGTCAAAAGAATATCGATATTGACATCATCACCGATGAAGACCTCCACCGGGAGGGGCTTGATCTCATCAAAGGCTACGATGCGGTCGTGACAGGGTCACACCCCGAGTACCACACCATGCAGACGCTGGATGCACTCAAGGCATACAGCGCCCAGGGGGGCAACTTCATCTATCTGGGTGGTAATGGTTTTTACTGGCGCATTGCGGTCAGCGATGCAACCCCCGGAACTCTGGAAGTCAGGCGCACAGAAGGTGGTATTCGTGCCTGGGCAGCTGAGCCAGGCGAAGGACATCAGGCATTTGATGGTCAGTATGGAGGTTTGTGGCGCAGAAGCGGTCGGCCACCCCAGGAAGTTGGTGCGGTTGGCTTTTCTGCGCAGGGATTTTTTGAAGGTTCTTATTACAAAAGGACACCGTTGTCTCACCAGCCTGAATATCGCTGGATATTTGAAGGCGTGGAAGAAGAAAAACTGGGAGATTACGGTCTGTCTGGCGGGGGCGCTGCAGGATTCGAGCTGGACCGGGCGGATTTTGCGTTAGGAACACCAGAAGGGACGGTCATTCTGGCTCGCAGTGAAGGGCATGGGCAAAGCTTTATCGTCGTGCCCGAGGAAGTTCTCAGTCATTTCGCAACGATCTCGGGCGAGCCACCCAGGGATCTGGTGCGCGCGGAGATCGTGTACGCCAAGCTACCGGGAGCAGGTCAGATTTTTGCGACGGGTTCGATTACCTTTTGCGGAAGCCTGCCATGGAATAACTTCCACAATGGCGTATCGAGAATGCTCGAGAACGTTGTCCGTCGTTTTGGGAGACTGTCATGACCGTCATTTCCACGACAGAAATGGAATTGCGCAGAGATCTGGCTGCAGTGTTTCGTGCCATGGCAAGACTGGGGATGACAGAGCAAATTGCCGGACATAACTCGATGATGGTTCCGCAAGAGGTGTCCGGAGGCGAGCCGATGTTTCTGATCAATCCGCGAGGTTGGCACTTCTCGGAGATGACGGCCAGCAGGCTGCTTTTGTGCAATCTGGCGGGTGAAGTTGTCCGGGGTGAGGGCGAACTGCGCAAAGTTGCTTTTCATATTCATGCACGCATTCATTTGAAACATCCCCAGGCCAGATGTGTCTTGCATACGCACCCTCAATATTTGACAGCTTTGTCTTTGATCGAGGGCGCGCGGATGCCTTTTGTGCATCAGAACGATATGGCGCTGGCTGAACGCATTGCATACGACGAAAAGTTTAACGGGGTGGTGCTCAGCGATGCTGAGGGCGACAGAATTGCTGACATGATGGGAGACAAGACCATCTTGCTGATGGGCAACCACGGGGTTACGGTGGTTGGACCTTCGATTCATGACGCGTTTGATGAACTCTACATGGCCGAGCAGACTTGCAAGTATCAGATGACCGCTATGGCGACCGGACTGCCGTTAAGAAGCATGGATGAACGACTGCGAATGCAGCATAGGGGTCCTTGGTCAGATTATTTTGATTCCAGGCTACACCTCAACAGCTGGCGACGCCGCCTGGATCGGGAAGAACCTGAGTACGCACAATAAAGCAACGTTTTCGACGAGCATATTTAGTGGCAGGTCGGCAGTAACCATCCGGAATGCAGTCTGTTGCTTACCGGGAGTATCAACGATGGGACATCTCTTTACTGGAGTTCAAAAATGAAAGTATCTCGTGTTCGCACTATGGTCGTCGCACTTGCTGCGTCAGCTGCTTTGTCTGGTACTGCGTTTGCAGCAAAGACGGTTGATGCGACGTTCGGTAGCATCTTTGCCGCGAAGGTTCCTTTGGTCGGCTGTGGTGCGATTCCGATGTCTGAAGACAAAGCCTTCCGGGACGCGGGCTTTAATCTGAAGGTTGTTCATTCCGCCCAACTGGGTTCAGAAAACCAGCTCGCCGAGCAGATCTCTTCGGGTCAGCTGGAGATGGCAACCATCACTTCATCGATTCTGGCCGCGTGGCTTGATAACCTCGCGGTTCTGGAAACCTATTATCTCTACGATAATGTCGACCAGGTGATGAAGGTCTACGAGACCCCGACCGCGAAAGCTCTGCTCGATGAGCTTCTCAAGGTGGCCAATATCCGGGTGATCGGCAAACCTTGGCTGTATGGTGAGCGCCATGTCTTTGGCAAGCGGGAAATCAAGTCTGTTGATGACTTTAAAGGGATGAGACTCAGGGTGCCTGAAACGTTTGTCTCTATCGAAGGTGCCAAGTCGGTCGGTGCTCAGCCAACGCCGGTTGCATATTCCGAGCTCTATATTGCGCTTCAACAGGGCATTGTGGACGGTGCAGAAGCCCCTATTGCTGTGATTGAAGCAGAGTCGTTCGATGAGCCGGCAGACTATCTCATCCTTACCCGTCACCTCATCACGGCGCAACCCTTCGTCGTGAACGAAGACTTCTGGAAGTCACTGACCCCTGCACAACAGGCTGCACTGACCAAAGCGGTAGAGGAAGGCTCAAAGCGCGTGCTTGCGTGTGCACAGAAAGCAGACCAGGAAGCGCTTGCCAAGTGGGCCAAGGACGGCGAGCTCAAAGTGGTTCAGGATGTGAACCGTGACAGCATCAAA
>CAZBIN010000164.1:0-7196 GCA_964491995.1 uncultured Orrella sp. | reverse complement strand
TTGCCTGCTGCAAAAGCCCAAACTTTTGATTATGGACGAGCCGACCTCGGTACTCACGCCCGCAGCGGTTCAGAGCCTGTTTCAGACGTTGCGCCAGATTCGTGATGAAGGCTGCGCAATTCTCTATATCAGTCACAAGCTCGATGAAATCATGGCGCTTTGCGACCGCGCGACGGTGTTGCGTAGCGGGCGGGTGACGGGCGAGTGTGTGCCTGCCAATGAAACGCCACAGTCGATGGCGCGCATGATGATTGGACATGATTTTGATGTGCCGACCCGACCTGCACCAGTCGACGTGCGTGTGCTCATGCAGGTGACTTGCGCCGCGATACCTGCCGCCGACCCCTATGGCATCTCGCTCAAGTCGGTTGATCTGGCGCTCAAGCGTGGTCAGGTGCTAGGTATTGCAGGGATCTCGGGCAATGGTCAACAAGAGCTTTGTCGTCTTTTGAGCGGTGAGATCCTCGTCGAGTCTGAGCAGATTCAGTTTGATGGTGCTAGCATCGGCCACCTGGGTCCTCGCGCTCGTCGTGGCTTGGGGATTTGTCACGTTCCGGAAGACCGACAGGCGACGGCTGCGCTGCCCTCGCTCACGCTGGCAGAAAACGCCTTGCTCACAGGTGCTGACCGCGCCCATCTGGTCGAAGGCGGATTCATCAAGCGTGCTCGCATGCGAGCCTTTGCCAGCCAGTGCATTGATGCATTCCGTGTCAAGGCACAAGGTCCGGATGCGCTCGCACAGTCGCTCTCTGGAGGGAATCTGCAAAAGTTCATCATGGGTCGTGAGATTCTGCAGAATCCTCGTGTGCTGATCTGCGCACAGCCGACCTGGGGGGTTGATGTTGGTGCTGCGGCGTTTATTCGTCAGGCACTGATAGACTTGTCCAGAATCGGTTGTGCCGTTGTTGTGTTGTCCGAAGAACTGGATGAGTTGTTTGAACTCAGTGACGAGATCTGTGTTCTTGCCAACGGCAGGCTTTCTCCGGTTCGACCCGTCAGACAGACCCGCGTTGAAGAGATTGGGACCTGGATGAGTGGACTGTGGGACTGCGTGGAGGGCCAAGATGCTGCGTCTTGAGCAACGTGCGACTCCAAACGCTGTCATGCGCTGGGTTTCACCACTGATTGCGGTGCTGCTGACCGTGCTGACCGGGTTGCTGATGTTCGCGCTGCTGGGCAAGGATCCTTGGCGCGGGTTCGAGGTGTTCTTTATTAATCCGGTCAAATCGACTTATGCGCTCAGTGAGCTCTTGCTCAAGGCCACACCGCTTGCACTTTGCGCAGCGGGTCTGGCGGTCGGATTCCGTGCCAACGTCTGGAATATTGGTGCTGAAGGTCAGTTCATTGTTGGCTCGATATTTGCGACCGTGGTAGCACTTTATGTCGGGCCGTATCCGGTTCTGACTTTGCTACTCATGGTGATTGCGGGGATGGTGGGTGGTGCACTGTGGGCGGCGATTCCTGCGTTTCTTAAAACCAGGTTCAACGCCAGCGAGATTCTGGTATCGCTGATGCTGGTCTATGTGGCCGACCTGCTGGTGTCCTGGCTGGTGTTTGGCCCTTTGCGTGACCCGATGGGGTTGAATTTTCCGCAGACAGTCATGTTTGAGCCGGAGGCATTACTGCCTGTGCTAGTGCCAGGCACTCGTTTGAACCTGGTGCTCGGGCTGGTGGTTTTGGTGCTGATGGCCACCTACATGTTGATGTACCGTACTCATCTGGGGTTCAAGATGCGCGTAGCAGGCGAATCGTCCAAGGCTGCACGGTATGCAGGCGTGCCCGCTAAAGGCATGATCTGGCTCGGTATGCTGATCGGAGGCGCCTGTGCCGGCCTGGCAGGGATGGCTGAAGTGGCGGGACCGATGGGCCAGTTAACAGACAAGGTCAGCAGTGGCTATGGGTTTGCGGCCATCATTGTGGCGTTCGTCGGGCGTCTGCACCCGGTTGGCATCGCTTTTGCTTCTTTGTTGATGGCACTGTTCTTTATTGGCGGAGAGCAGTCCCAGCAGTATCTCGCACTGCCGGGGTCGATTTCGATGGTATTTCAGGGGTTGCTGCTGTTTTATCTGCTCGCCTGTGATGTTCTGATTCGCTTTCGTGTCTGCAGGGATTCCGGCGCTGTTGAGCCTGCAGCGACTGTTGCGCAAGGGACTGCGCCATGAACATGGGTTTGTATGAGTCGATTATTTTTGCAACGATCATTGCAGGAACACCGCTGTTGCTGGTCGCGCTTGGAGAGCTCGTCACGGAAAAGTCTGGCATGCTCAACCTGGGTGCCGAGGGGTTGATGTCAGTGGGGGCGGTGGCTGCCTTCGCTGCCGCCTTTGCGTTTGAGTCAACTGTTGCTGGCTTGGTGGCTGGTGTGCTGGCTGGTGTGATGCTAAGTCTGGTGTTTGCGTTCATCACGATCAACTTGATGGCAAATCAGGTGGCCACCGGGCTGGCGGTGGCAATTTTCGGGGTCGGTCTGGCGGCCTTCCTGGGCAAGCCTCTCGAAGCCAAGGTGCTTTCGACGGTGGCGCCGACGGCTGTACCGTGGTTATCCGATCTGCCGATTGTTGGCCAGGCCCTCTTTAACCAGCAGTGGATGGTTTACGTCAGTTGGCTTTTGCTAGCGATTGTGATCTGGTTTCTGGCCGGAACCCGCGCCGGACTGGCACTCAAAGCGGTTGGGGAGTCACCAGAATCGGCTCACGCTGTGGGGTTGCCAGTTGTTCGGGTGCGATATTTTGCTGTCATGTTTGGCGGTGCAATGGCAGGGCTGGGTGGCGCGTTTATTTCCGTGTTCCATACGCCGATGTGGGCCGAAGGAATGATCGCTGGCAAAGGCTGGATCGCGTTGGCTCTGGTGGTGTTTGCAACCTGGCGCCCGGGCAGGGTGTTGCTTGGGGCCTACCTCTTCGGCGGTGTGATGATTTCCCAGCTGTTTTTTCAGTCATCCGGGACTCAGGTTCACGTACCATCTCAACTTTTGTCGGCTTTACCCTATCTCGCCACGATTCTTGTGCTGGTACTTATTTCCAGCAATGCAAAGATGATCAGGCTGAACTCACCCGCCTCTCTTGGCAAACCGTTCCTCAAGGAAAACTCATGATGAAACGTCGCTCTCTGCTTTGTGCCGGCCTCGTCGCAGCCGCCACTTCCATGATGCTGCAGGCACCGCTTGCACTGGCACAGAATCCTGCCAAAGTGGGGTTCGTCTATGTGAGCCCGATTGGCGATGCTGGCTGGACTTACCAGCATGATCTGGGACGTATAGAGATGATGAAGAACCTTGGCGATAAAGTCACGACAACGTATGTTGAAAGCGTGCCCGAAGGTGCTGATGCCGAGCGCGTGATCCGTGAGATGGCTGCCAGTGGTCATGACTTGATCTTCGCAACAAGCTTTGGATACATGAACTTTGTGGAGCGGGTTGCCAAGCAGTTCCCTAATGTTCGCTTTATGCATGCGACGGGATTCAAGAGCGGACCGAATTTTCTGAACTACAACGCACGCTTCTACGAAGGACGGTATCTCAATGGCATCATTGCCGGTGAGATGACCAAGAGCGACATTCTTGGGTATGTGGCGGCATTCCCGATTCCTGAAGTCTTGCAGGGGATCAATGCATTTACTTTGGGTGCCCAGAGCGTCAACCCCAAGATCCAGGTTCGTGTGATCTGGACCAACAGCTGGTACGACCCGGGCAAAGAGCGTGAGGCAGCTCAGGCTCTGATCGCCCAGGGTGCCGATGTGGTCACACACCACACAGACTCCACCGCAGTGGTGCAAGCGGCACAAGATCGGGGGGTGTATGCCATTGCCTATCATTCAGACATGTCAAAGTATGGCAAGGATGCCCATCTGACGGCGACCACGCATCACTGGGGGCCTTATTACTCTGAGGTGGTCGAGCGCATGCTGGCCAAGCAGGGCATGGGTGAGTCGGTGTGGGGTGGTTTCAAGGAGGGTTTTGTGGAGCTTGCGCCAATCAATCCGGTCGTACCCAAAGCGGTTCAGGACAAGGTAGCGGCTGTGACTACACAGATTCGCGAAGGAAAGTTTCACCCGTTTACCGGACCGATCGTTGATCAAGATGGCAAGCAGGTGGCGGCCCAGGGCCAGACCTTGAGCGATCAGGAACTCAGCAAGATGAACTTTTATGTCAAGGGCGTTAATTCGAAGCTGCCGCGTTAATCGGTAGCTGTTTGCTTGATCGGGCCAGAGCTTCCATTCGGTTCTGGCCCGATTTCATTTTCTATGCTTACTCGCATGAAAACTCAGCTCCGCCATGTTTCTTCACGATTCGGTCAGCAGGATCAAGCACCCGGCGCTGTCGCATATCGGTGATTCTCGTGTTAGGTTTTAGAGAGATTTGTCAACAGCGCGGCCGGGCATATCCTGCGCCCATTGCCGTGAACGCCACGATGATCAATGATGCGCAAGCGTTCATTGGCAAATCATAAGAAACCCTACCAGGAACATTTCGAGACAATGCCCCGATCACACCCCATTCATGCCCTTTGCCAGCAACGTTATTTTGAAGATTTTGTCATCGGTGAAGTGTTCAATAATCCATCTCGTACTATGACTGATGCGATGTTTGCGGCGTTTCAGCTGGCCAGCGGTGATAACCATCCGATTCACTATGATGTGGAGTTCTGCCGGTCTCACGGAATGCCCCATATGCTGGCACATGGATTTCAGGTGGTTATTCAGACGGCGGCGGGTGCGGGTCTGTTTCCTCACATGGTAGAGGAGTCGCTCAAGGCGTTTCTTGAGCAGAGCAGCAAGTTTCTAAAGCCCGTTTACGTCGGTGATACGCTATACAGTAGCCTGACCGTTAGTCAACTGATCCCGGGCCGAACCACGGGTGTGCTGGTGATGAAATCCACTGTGTACAACCAGCGCGATGAGCTTGTGCTCGAAGGCGAGCACCGTTACTTGCTCAAAAAGCGTGATCTGGCCCAGTAGACTGATATCGTTTTTGCTGGGCAAATACTTCAGTGAACAGGACTTTCGCTCAATATGGGCGGTGCCATGGCAGTCGGGATGTCGCGCATGGTAACAACAGATAGGCAATTCGTGCTGGCGATGTGGAATCAGGGCAAAGCCTGCGAGCCGAAGTCTCAAAATCAGAACAGCCGGATAGAAATACGCCACCAGCGAGTTTGGTGCCATCTGGTGCAAATAATAATCAGGACAGGAGGCAGGTGGACATGTTCAAGCCATTAAAGGGTATTCGCGTCATTGACCTTAGCAAGGTTCTGGCAGGACCATTGTGTGCACAGTATCTGGGTGATATGGGCGCTGATGTCGTCAAGATTGAGCCACCAGAAATCGGTGATGACACTCGCGCATGGTTACCAAAGATGCAGGGTGAGTCTGCCACATTCATGGCAGTCAACCACAACAAGCGCAGTCTGGCACTGGATCTCAAGACTGAGCAAGGCCAGGCGATCGTTCACCGTCTGGTCGTAGACGCTGATGTGGTGATTCAGGGGTTCGCTGCGGGCACAGCCGAACGCCTGAAGGTGGATGCGCAGACATTGCGCACCATCAATCCAAGGCTGGTGTATTGCGAGATCTCAGGCTATGGGCGCGATGGTCCTCTAGGCAATGAGCCTGGCTATGACGTCATGCTCCAGGCCTTCGGCGGCTTGATCAGCACGATGGGACATCCTGATGGTGAATTTGCGCGGGTGAGCTTTTCTCCCGTGGATTTGGGAACCGGTATGCATGCGTGTTCAGGCATTCTGGGGGCTTTGCTGCATCAACAGAGGACCGGTGAGGGGGCTTACGTCGAAGTGTCGTTGTTAGATACTGCTGTGGGCTACATGGTGTATATGGCTCACAATTACTGGGCATCGGGCAAAGTGCCTAAACCCATGGGAACGGGACACCCGTCGCTGTGTCCCTACAAACTGTTTCAGACAGCTGACGGGCATGTCATGCTGGGCGTTGCCAATGACCGTGCCTGGCGTCGGTTCTGCGAGGTGGCACAGATGCAGGCGTATGTCGATGATCCTCGTTTCAAAACTAACGCGGATCGTGTCACCCATTTTGAGCAGACCAATGACTTGGTTGCAACTTACATGGTCCAGGATACGTCGGAGAACTGGATCCGCAAGCTGCGTGGTGCCGGGGTTCCGATTGCGCCGATCCATACGCTGGATCAAGCCTTGTCCAACGAACAGGTACTTGCGCGCAAGATTGTCACGACGCACCAGCATCCGACGGTTGGGGCGCTGAACCATGTGAGTTTTCCGGTAACGTTCAATCGCGATGCACGAGGTCCGCAAAGGGTTCCTCCTCTTCTGGGGGAGCACTCGATCGAAATCTTGACGCAGGCGGGTTTAACCCGGCACGAGATTGATCAGCTGATAGGGCAGGGCGTGGTTCAGAGTGCCGATGGACAGGCATGATGCGGTATCGGCGAGGTGGCTCTAAGGTAAGTGTGCG
This sequence comes from uncultured Orrella sp., assembly GCA_964491995.1. Taxonomy (GTDB): domain Bacteria; phylum Pseudomonadota; class Gammaproteobacteria; order Burkholderiales; family Burkholderiaceae_B; genus Algicoccus. Next base: position 752 of record CAZBIN010000164.1, on the reverse strand, counting down.
CCAGGAACGCTGCCCCGATGGATGCGGCCCGACAGACTCTTTTCAGGCGCTACGGAAAACATCCTCAGTTGTTTGTGCAGACCCGGTTTCTGCCTTCATTTTTAGCCCGATAAAGGGCTCGGTCGACTTGCCGCAGCATATATTGGTAGTCTGGGTGCCCGCTGTAGCTGGTCAACCCGATACTCACCGTGCATTGCAGTGTTGTCTGGTTCGACAGGGTAAAAACATTCTCGGAAATGGTCTGGCGTAGCCGTTCGACGAGCTTTAGCGCATCTTGAGGTGGTGTGTCGACCATTACCAGCAGAAACTCTTCTCCTCCCATCCTGAACACAAAATCCCCGCCCCTGCTGCGCGAACAGATGAGGTTGGACATTTCAACAAGAATACTGTCTCCAGCCTCATGGCCATGACGGTCATTGATGATTTTGAAATGGTCAATGTCGATCGAAGCCAGTGAGAATGACTTGTCATGTTGCCTCGAAAATTCGATCTCACGGGAAAGAATGGACGGTAAAAAACGGCGGTTCAACAACCCGGTCATGACATCCTTGCCTGACTCGACCTCCAGGCTTTTTGCAAACAGGGCGTTCATCTGCGACAGAATGTTGTCAGCCTGTGCACGGGTCTGGTGAATAAGATCGTGGCGCGCCTCGTCTGGCAGTTCCGGCTCGCCCAGCCTGAGCAGGCAGATTTCGTCAATGTTCTGCATCGAAGCGGAGATCAGGTCGACTTCGCTGACGCCTTGAAATGCA
>CAZBIN010000163.1:623-7216 GCA_964491995.1 uncultured Orrella sp. | reverse complement strand
ATGTCCAGCACTCGCATGCCGGTGGACATGGAGTTCTCCATGGCACGGCGAAACGAGGTCTCTGCCATGAGCGCGGCTTCGGTCTGAGTACGGTGGCGGGTGTAGCGCCAGAGTGCCAGCAGGGCAATCACAATTACAATCGACAGCGCGATCACGACCCACATCAGCCGTTGTTGGCGCATTTCCTGGTCAATCGTGACGAACATCACGCTGTCATCGCGAATCCGCTGCAACCAGAGGAAAGCCCCCATGACCAAGGCATAAAGCACCAGCACGAATACAGGGGCGATCCAGTACCAGCGCCTGCGTCTGAGGTGGGCGTGATCCTGAAAGGGTGTTGCAATTCCAGATTTTTGCGGCGTCTTGTATCGCTTTAGCATTGTCATTCCTTGGGACTTCGAATTGTAACGACAGCGACCGCTCTTGACGCTTAAAGACGCAGGCTTGCGCTCTTGAGGGCTGTAACGCAGAAGTTAATCAGAAATGGGTTACAAGGATGAAAATAGTGGAGCATTTGATCAACAGCGGCGAGCAAAAATTTTAGTTTTGTGTTTTATTTTTCATATTATGAAATTCAATACCGAATTATGAAATCTTTGTTGCCGCTTTGTGATCAAACCCATAGAATCGTGACAGAAATCGACACAGAATTCGTGCCGTCAGTCCCGTTGGGGGCTATCTGTAGCGCTGACTGGTGGTGGATGTTCCGCTCAAGTTTTTGCTATCGGCAAGCAACCACGGCCAACGGGTCAACCAAGTAGCAAGGGAGAGAGGAAATGGGCAACCCCGCACTGAATCATGATGCCGCCAAGGAGCTCGACGAGCTCGAGACTCAGGAGTGGCTCGACGCACTGGCGGCCGTCCTTGATCGCGAGGGGCCCGAAAGGGCTCATTTCCTGCTTGAACGGCTGGTTGATCTGGCGCGTCGTTCGGGCGCCTACTTGCCGTTTTCTCCGAATACGGCTTACCTCAACACCATTCCTGCCGGTTTGGGCGCCAGAAGTCCGGGCAATCAGGAGCTTGAAGCACGGATTCGAAGCTATATCCGCTGGAATGCCATGGCGATGGTGGTCAAAGCAAACAAGCATAACCCGCCCGACGGCGGTGACCTCGGTGGTCACATTGCATCGTTTGCATCGCTGGCGACCATGATTGGCTGCGGTCAGAATCATTTCTGGCATGCCGAGACCGAAGAACATGGTGGCGACCTTGTGTATTTCCAGGGGCACTCATCCCCAGGTGTCTATGGGCGCGCCTATCTCGAGGGGCGTCTGAGCGAGGATCAGCTGGATCATTTCCGCCAGGAAGTTGACGGCAAGGGTCTTTCCTCGTACCCCCACCCAAAACTGATGCCTGAGTTCTGGCAGTTTCCGACCGTGTCCATGGGTCTTGGACCCCTGATGGCCATTTATCAGGCACGGTTTCTTAAGTATCTGCATGCGCGCGGCATTGCAGACACCAGTAAGCGAAAGGTGTGGGTGTTTTGCGGTGACGGCGAGATGGATGAGCCCGAGTCACTCGGTGCCATCAGTCTGGCCGCTCGCGAAAAGCTCGACAACCTCATTTTTGTGATCAATTGCAATTTGCAGCGACTTGACGGGCCGGTGCGTGGCAACGGCAAGATCATTCAGGAACTCGAGGGTGACTTCCGTGGCAGTGGGTGGAATGTCGTCAAGCTGATCTGGGGTGGTTACTGGGATCCGCTACTGGCCAGCGACAAAGAGGGGATTCTGCGCCGTGTGATGGATCAAGCCGTTGACGGTGAGTACCAGGCCTTCAAGGCTAATGACGGAAAATTTGTTCGAGATCATTTCTTTGGCAAGCACCCCAAACTGCTCGAGATGGTCTCCCGAATGACGGATGAAGACATATGGCGTCTGAACCGCGGAGGTCATGATCCCCATAAAGTGTATTCAGCATTTCATGCTGCGGCCAACCATAAGGACCAGCCGACGGTCATTCTTGCCAAGACCATCAAAGGTTATGGTCTGGGATCTATCGTGCAGGGCAAAAACCCTGCGCATCAGCAAAAGAAACTCGATCTCGATACGATTCGCGAATTCCGTGATCGTTTCAACATCCCGGTGCCAGATGATCAACTGGAGAAGCTACCTTACTTCAAACCGGCTGAAGACTCCGCTGAGATGATTTATCTGCACGAGCGCCGCAAGGCGCTGGGTGGTTACCTGCCGAAGCGACGTACTCAGGCCGATGAGAAGCTCAAGACGCCTGCACTTGAGGTGTTCAGGCCCGTGCTTGATCCAACGGCAGAAGGTCGGGAAATTTCCACGACCCAGGCCTTTGTCCGTGTCTTGAACCAGATACTGCGAGACAAGGAAATAGGACCGCGCGTGGTGCCGATTCTGGCAGACGAGTCACGTACATTTGGTATGGAAGGTTTGTTTCGCCAGATTGGCATTTATGCGCCTGAGGGTCAGAAGTACACGCCAGTCGATAAGGATCAGGTGATGTACTACAAGGAATCGGCTGATGGTCAGTTGCTCCAGGAGGGCATCAATGAGGCGGGTGCCTTCAGCTCCTGGATAGCCGCGGCGACGTCGTACTCGACTAACAACCGCATCATGATCCCGTTTTTCATTTACTACTCAATGTTCGGGTTTCAGCGTGTCGGTGACCTGGCTTGGGCCGCTGGCGACATGCAGGCGCGTGGCTTTCTGCTGGGCGGCACTGCGGGTCGCACCACACTGAACGGTGAAGGTCTGCAGCACGAGGATGGGCACAGCCATATTCTGGCTTCAACCATCCCTAATTGTGTATGTTATGACCCAACATTTGCTCATGAGGTGGCGGTCATCATCCAGAATGGTCTCAAGCGCATGGTCGAGAAACAGGAGAATGTGTACTACTACATCACCCTGATGAATGAGAACTATGCACAACCTGGCCTTAAAAAAGGTGACGAAGCTGGCATCCTCAAGGGTCTTTATCGTCTGCGAGCTGCGCCCAAGTCCAGGAGTAAGCCCGTTTTGCGTGCTCAGTTGATGGGTTCGGGCACCATTTTGCGAGAAGTGATTGCAGCAGCCGATCTGCTGGAGCAGGACTGGGGTGTGCAGGCCGACGTGTGGAGTGCCACCAGCCTGACCGAGTTACGCAGAGACGGGATGGATTGCGAGCGCCACAACATGCTGCACCCAGGCGAAAAAGCCAAAGTACCCTTTGTCACTCAGCAACTCGAGAAGACAGAAGGGCCGATTGTGGCGTCGACCGATTACATGAAAATCTTTGCAGACCAGATTCGCCCTTACATGCCGGCAGGTCGCACCTATAAAGTGCTGGGTACCGATGGTTTTGGTCGCTCGGATTTCAGGTTTAAATTGCGTGAGTTCTTTGAGGTTGATCGATACTTTGTCGTTCTGGCTACATTGAATGCGCTTGTCCAGGAAGGCAAACTCGAGGCAGATGTGCCATCCAGGGCAATTGCAAAATATAAGATCAACCCCAATAAGCCGAATCCGGCTTACGCCTGAGATATGGTGCTGGAGAAACAAAAATGAGCGAATTAACTGCGATCAAGGTGCCCGATATTGGTGACTTCAAGGACGTTGAAGTCATCGAAATTCTGGTCAAGGTCGGAGACACCATTGCGCCTGAACAGAGCCTGATCACCGTGGAGTCAGATAAGGCTTCGATGGAGATTCCGGCCAGTCAGGGCGGTGTGGTCAAGAAGATTGACATCAAGATTGGTGATCGTATCGGGGAGGGTAGCGTCATTCTGCACGTGGCAGCGAGCGCAGCGGTGCAAGCAAAGCCTGAGGCACCCGTGGATAAGCCAGCCACTAAAGCAGCAGACCAGCAAGCAGAGCAAGCTTCGATCGAGCCCGTGCGTCAGCCCACTGCCGATGTGGTCGATCCTGCCCCTGCATCCATCTCCGTTCCGGGTGCAGATGTCGGCATGCGCCAGACTGCGGTGCTTGGAACCTTGCCTCCACCAACCGCGGCACTTCAAACATCTGCCTCGCCTGGAGCACTGCCGCACGCATCTCCGTCGGTGCGCAAGTTTGCGCGAGAGCTGGGTGTGGACTTGACTCAAGTCAAGGGGTCTGGCGCCAAGGGACGAATCCTTCAGGAAGATATTCAGGCGCATGTCAAGCAAGTCATGCAGGGGGCCACTGGCGCGTCGTTGTCTGGCGCGATAGCCCCGGTGGGGGCTGCGTCAGGTGGGTTGTCTGTGTTGCCATGGCCGCAGATTGATTTCAGCAAGTTCGGTCCCGTGCAGACCAAGCCACTATCGCGTATCAAGAAGATCTCGGGCGCCAATCTGCATCGAAACTGGGTCATGGTTCCTCATGTCACCAACAACGACGAGGCGGATATTACTGAACTCGAGGATCTGCGCAAGACGCTCAATGAGGAGTACAAGCGCGACGGAGTCAAGGTCACCATGCTGGCTTTCCTGATCAAAGCCGTGGTGGCTGCACTCAAAAAATACCCTGAATTCAATGCGTCTCTGGATGGGGATAGCCTGGTTCTCAAGCAGTATTACAACATTGGGTTTGCCGCCGATACTCCGAATGGTCTGGTTGTTCCGGTGATTAAAGATGCTGACCGTAAAGGGGTTCTTGAGCTGGCTCGAGAGTCTTCGGAACTCGCTGCGAAGGCACGCGATGGCAAACTGTCTCCTGGCGAAATGCAGGGTGGTTGTTTTTCGATTTCATCGCTGGGTGGTATCGGAGGAACAGATTTCACCCCAATCGTTAATGTTCCTGAAGTGGCTATCCTTGGTGTGTCTCGCTCCTCGATCAAACCGGTCTGGGATGGCAAGGCATTCGTACCACGCCTGATGCTACCTCTGTCGCTTTCTTATGATCATCGGGTGATCGATGGCGCAGCAGGTGCACGATTCAATGCCTATCTTGGGGCGTTGCTTGCCGATTTCCGGCGCATCATTCTCTAAGGGGGCCGCATGAGTCTGAAAGACATTAAAGTGCCAGACATCGGGGACTTTAAGGAAGTTGAAGTCATTGAGATCCTGGTCAAAGAAGGTGACACTATTTCACCAGAGCAGAGTCTGGTGACCGTGGAGTCCGATAAGGCTTCGATGGAGATCCCGTCATCAGAAGGTGGCATCGTCAAGAAGATCCTGATCAAAATTGGTGACAAAATAAGCGAAGGCAGTGTGTTGCTGCAGTTGCAGGGGCAAGCAGAGCAGGTGTCGCAGAAAGTCGGGGCCGGCAAGACAATGCCTGATCCCGACGTGGCGTCCAAGGGGGCGCCCGGGCAAGCTGTGAATTCTGCCGTTTCAGGCGTTGACACCACGCCTGTGCGGCGATCTGTTTCTAGCCTGCCATCTGAACCGGTTTCAGGGTCATCCAAGGGACCACTGGTCGTACTCGGTGCTGGCCCCGGCGGATACTCGGCCGCGTTTCGGGCGGCCGATCTGGGTCTTGATGTCATTCTGATCGAACGCGACTCGACGCTGGGGGGCGTGTGCCTGAATGTTGGCTGCATTCCATCAAAGGCGCTGCTGCATACCGTCTCTGTCATGGAGGAGGCTCAGTCGCTGGCAGCTCATGGCATCAGTTTTGGCAAGCCCGAAGTCGATCTGGACAAGTTGCGAGAATTTAAGGCAAGTGTGGTCTCCAAACTCACGGGTGGCCTGGCTGGTATGGCCAAGTCCCGCAAGGTCAAGGTGATCAAAGGGGTAGGGAAGTTCACCGGACCCAACAGCATTGAGATCACGACCGACTCGGGCGTTGAGCATATCGAGTTTGGCCAGGCAGTCATTGCCGCAGGCAGCCAGTCCGTCAGACTGCCGTTCATGCCCGACGATCCTCGGGTTGTCGACTCGACGGGCGCGCTTGAGTTGCCTGCTGTTCCCAAGCGAATGCTGATCATCGGTGGAGGTATCATCGGCCTTGAGATGGGCACGGTCTACTCGGCACTGGGCGCTCGTCTGGATGTGGTCGAGATGCAGGACGGTCTGATGCAGGGCGCTGACCGCGATCTGGTCAAGGTCTGGATGAAGAAAAATGAGCACCGGTTTGACAACATTATGCTAGGTACCCGGACAGTGGCGGCCGAGGCAAAGAAAGATGGCATCCACGTGACTTTTGAAGGTCCTAAGGCACCCGCCAAGCCACAGGTCTATGATTTGGTTCTTCAGGCCGTGGGTCGTGTACCGAACGGCAGGTCAGTCGGGGCAGACAAAGCGGGTGTGCAGGTTAGCGACCGTGGATTTATCGGCGTCGATGCCCAGATGCGCACCAACGTCGCCCACATATTTGCAATCGGTGATGTCGTTGGGCAACCGATGCTTGCGCACAAGGCCGTTCACGAAGGTCATGTTGCAGCAGAGGTGGCGGCGGGCGAAAAGAGTTTCTTTGACGCGCGAGTCATTCCATCGGTTGCCTATACCGATCCCGAGGTGGCTTGGGTAGGGCTGACGGAAGAACAGGCCCGTGCAGAGGGCATCAAGATTCGACGTGGGATGTTTCCCTGGGCAGCTTCAGGCCGTGCGATTGCCAATGGTCGTGATGAGGGTTTCACCAAACTTCTTTTCGATGAGACCTCGGGAAGGATCGTTGGGGGCGGCATCGTAGGAACGAATGCCGGGGACCTGATCAGCGAAGTCG
>CAZBIN010000163.1:275-613 GCA_964491995.1 uncultured Orrella sp. | reverse complement strand
ATCCACATCCAACCTTGGGTGAGTCGGTGGGTCTGGCTGCGGAGGCTGCAGATGGCCACTGCACCGACCTGCCACCAGTTAAAAAACGCTAAGTTGGAGTCGAGTGTGTTTTGAAGATGTCCGCAAAAAAAGCAACACAACAGGGGCTTGGTGCCTCAAGCTCGCTGTGGTGGCTTGAACGGGTGGCTCGAAGGTTCTTCGGACTACCCGCTCACGCAGTTGTTGAGCGCTTGTCAACACGGACATCGCAGTGGGTTGATCGCCGAGATCTGAAGGAGTGTCAGACATGAGTTTGACCCGCAGACGGATACGTAGTCGCACGTCACGCTTTCTCGGTG
>CAZBIN010000163.1:0-265 GCA_964491995.1 uncultured Orrella sp. | reverse complement strand
CACTGGAGGCATGGGTGGTGACCCGAGTAGTAACACCAACATCATCTGGCTGGCCATCGGTGTCGTCATCATGGGTGGTCTGGGCGCGTGGCTTTTTCCATGGTTACAGAACCGCTTCTCTGCGCATCAGATGCGTAGAAATGCTTTGAGAGAAGCCCAGGCGAGTGTCTCCAGGTCTTCTGCAAAGGCTCGTAGTTCCGGGGCATCGCGCTCAAAACGGACCTGAGATTCCCGCTTTGACATCCTGCCACCCCATCTCCGGGAC
>CAZBIN010000162.1:5579-7237 GCA_964491995.1 uncultured Orrella sp. | reverse complement strand
TAACGCAGCAGCACACCTTCATGGCGGATCTCTCTCATGGCCAGACCGATCTCGTTTTTTTGTGGCGCAAGTGCTTGCTGTAGCGTCGGCGGGTCAAAATCCAGAGAGAGTTGCCGGCTCATCGGGCGCGCTTTCCTTTGGTCGTCCTGGAGGAAATACGTTGCATTTCAGTCTCAATCCACGCATAAACCCGGTTGTTGAGCTCTTCAGGCGTGAGACCTTCGGGCGAGATCGGGGGGCCAATTGATACTGTGATGGTGCCAGGTCGTTTGGTAAATGAGTGGCGTGGCCAGAACTCACCGGAGTTCAGGGCGATCGGTATGACCGGCACGTTGGTTCTGTGGGCCAGCAGCGCTCCGCCCATCTTGAATCGCCCCATTTTTCCGGGGGCAACACGAGTGCCTTCAGGAAACAGAATTGGCCAGCGTCCCTCGTCAAGCCGTTTCTGACCCGTCTGAACAACCTGCTCGAAAGCCTCTTTTCCCTTGGCACGATCAATCGGGATCATTCTCAATAAGGCAAGGCCCCAGCCGAAGAATGGAATCCGGTGTAACTCCCTTTTGTACACAAAACATACTTCTCGCGGAAGATGGCTTGGCAGAAACAGGGTTTCCCATGCAGACTGGTGCTTGGAAAGAACCACAGCCGGACCGTCGGTGAGATTGTGCTCGCCCTGAATCTGCCACCGCACGCCACAGAGCACTCGGGCTGCCCAGATGGCCATCCGTGGCCATCCCATGGTTAACCGGTAACGCCAGTGCAAAGGCAGCGGCGCACACAGGATCGTAAAAAAAGCGTAAGGGATGACTGTGATGGTCAGCACAAAATAATAGGCACTTGCTCGAATCCAGGCCATCACGCATCCTGCCCTGAAAGTAAGACATCAACCACCGCGCTCAGATCGCTCGCCTGTCGGGTGCCTGGCGGTAAATCCGCGCTGTCTTTGTAGCGGTTGCCATTACCCGTCATGACCAGCCACGGTGTGCATCCTGCCGCCGTGCTGGCTTGCAGATCGCGCAGGGAGTCGCCGACGGCGGGTACGCCCGTCAAAGGGCGGTCAAAACGCTGCGAGATTGCCTCGAACATGCCTGGCAGTGGCTTGCGGCAGACACAGTTGTCGTCAGGGCCGTGCGGACACACAAAAAACGCATCAATGGCACCGCCCAGGGCGTTTAGCATCTGCCTGCATTTCTGGTGCATCGCATTGAGCATCGACACATCAAAATACCCGCGAGCAAGTCCCGACTGGTTTGTGGCAACCACCACTTTCCAGCCCGCCTGGTGCAGTCTTGCAATGGCCTCAAGACTACCCGGGATGGGTATCCACTCGTCGGGGTGCTTGACATACTCAACGCTGTCAACGTTGATGACACCGTCACGGTCAAGAATGATCAGTTTCACGATGTCAGCCTGGAAATGTCAGCCACCTGGTTCATCATGACGTTGAGTCTGTGCAGAAGCGCCAGCCGGTTGTTTCGAACCTCCGGGTCTTCGGCCATGACCATCACATCATCAAAAAACTGGTCAACCGACTGCTTGAGCGCAGCGAGCACCGCAAGTGCCTGTCCATAATGCGCACCTTGCATGAAGAACTGCACCTCGGGCTCTGTGATGCGAATCTGTGTTGCAAGCTGGCGCTCGGCATCCTCGAGCAGGAG
>CAZBIN010000162.1:0-5551 GCA_964491995.1 uncultured Orrella sp. | reverse complement strand
ACCGATCTGAGACTTCTTCAGGATGTTGCTGATGCGCTTGTTCGCCGCCGATAAACTTTGCACCGCGTCGCTTTGCATGAAAGCCTGCGCAGCCTCGATCCGGGCGATCACCTGCTCGAGCGGGACGGTCAACGCAAAGACAGCCTCGACGGCGGGTCTTGCGTAGGAACCGATCAGCTGGTTACGGTAACGTTCACGAATGAATTCAGTGACTGCGGCCACAGTGTCTGCGGGCAGCTCCAGTGCCTTGTCAAACGTCAGGTAGGCAGACTCGAGCAGGTCCTCCAGCAACAGAACGGGTTCGCCCGTCATGGGCAGATAGCCTGCGACTTGCAGTTGCTCAAACGCACTGATCAACCCGAGTGCTGCACGGCGCAGGCCAAACGGATCCCGCTCGCCGGTGGGTGCCAGCCCGATGCCCCAGATACCCACAAGGGATTCTGCACGCTCGGCCATGAAGAGCGCGACCGCAGGCAGGTCAACGGGTTTGACGGGGCTATCCCAGCGGATTTGATATTGACTGGTGATTGCATTGACGACCTCTTGAGCCTCACCGTCGTTGCGGGCATAGTAACCCCCCATGATCCCCTGAAGCTCTGGAAACTCGCCCACCATCAGCGTTGTCAGATCGGCCTTGGCCAGCTGGGCTGCGCGTTCACACAATCCCGTGTTTGCGCCGAGCTTGCGCCCGATCCAGGCAGCGATCTGCTGTATACGCTCGATTCGGGTCCTTTGGGTGCCAAGCTTGTTGTGATAGACGATGTTCTCGAGCGCGGGGAGCCGGTCAGCCAGAGCCTGTTTGCAATCCGTGGTGTAAAAAAACTCGGCATCGGCCAGCCGGGGTCGGATGACACGCTGATTGCCTTCGATGATTGCGGCCGGGTTCTCGATCGGCATATTGCTGACGATCAGAAACTGATGGGTCAGCTTGCCGGTCTGGGGGTTGAACAACGGAAAGTACTTTTGATTCAGACGCATGGTCAGAATCAGACATTCCTGAGGCACCTCCAGGAATCTGGGTTCGAATTCGCCGATGTAGATGGCAGGGGCCTCCACCAGGGCTGTGACCTCGTCAAGCAGCGCATCGACTGCCGGATCATCACCAATAGTGGAGTCGAGTTTTGAGGCGGCCTGGTTCAAGGCTGCAGCGATCTGCTCGCGTCGGTGACTAAAGCTTGCCACGACCCGACCTTGAGTGGCCAGAGTCTGCTCGTACTGCTCCGGGTGGCTGATCCGTATCGGTTGCGGGTGCAGGAAGCGATGCCCCAGTGTCGTCTGTCCTGATGAAAGACCGAGTACCTGCATGGGAACCACACGGTCCCCGTGCAGGCAAGTCAGATAGTGTGCCGGACGAACAAAATTGACGCTGGTCACCCCGTCGGCGAGCTGATAGCGCATGACCTTGGGGATTGGGAGGTTTGATAAAGCGTCCTGCACGATTGCCTCTAGCGCATCGTGCAGATGAGCACCCGCTGCCGTGCCAGAAGCGATCAGGTAAAGCTGCTTACCATCATCAACCTGCTGCAGATCTTTCACCTGGAGGTGTTCGAGGCCTTTGGCTGCAAGCTTTTTGAGCAGTGCTGGCGTGGCCTCACCCTGTGCATCCAGGCCAACCTTGGCCGGCATGAGTTTCTCGGTGAATGACTGCGCTGGTGCGACGGCACGTACGTGTGTGATCAGCACGGCGAGCCTGCGCGGTGTGGCAAATGGCGTCAGTGCGCTTGCCTGATCAAGCAGATGCTGGCTAGCGAGGGCTTGCCAGACATTTTGTGCGAAAGCTTCGCTCAGTCGCTGCAGTGCTTTGGGCGGCAGTTCTTCAGTCAGTAACTCGATCAGCAGTGGCGCCTGGTCGGGCATTTCCGGAATATTGACAGTCATCAAACCTTGACCTCAGTGGATTTGAGCATAGGGAAACCAAGCGCTTCGCGCGAGTCGTAGTAGGCCTGCGCGACTGCGCGCGAGAGATTGCGAATTCTGCCAATGTATGCGGCACGCTCGGTGACACTGATCGCGCCCCTTGCGTCGAGCAGATTGAAGGTATGCGCAGCCTTGAGCGTGGCTTCATAAGCCGGCAAAGCCAGCGGAACTTCCATCAGGCGCCTGGCCTGTGCCTCGTAATCATTGAAATGCTGAAACAGGACTTGTGCATTGGCGTGTTCAAAGTTGTATGTCGACTGTTCCACCTCGTTCTGGTGAAACACATCGCCATAGGTCAGGCGCCAGCCATTGTGATCTGTCCATATCAGGTCATACACACTTTGCACGTCCTGCAGATACATCGCCAGGCGTTCCAGACCGTAGGTGATCTCACCCGTGGTTGGATTGCAGTCGATGCCACCGACTTGCTGAAAGTACGTGAACTGGGTCACTTCCATGCCGTTGAGCCACACCTCCCAGCCCAGACCCCAGGCTCCCAGCGTCGGGTTCTCCCAGTCGTCTTCCACAAAACGGATGTCATGCTCGGCAGGCTTGATGCCAATAGCCTCCAGCGAGCCCAGATACAGATCAAGAATGTCAGGAGGCGCCGGCTTGAGCACGACCTGGTACTGGTAGTAGTGCTGCAGGCGGTTGGGGTTTTCGCCGTAGCGGCCGTCCTTGGGGCGACGCGAAGGCTGAACATAGGCTGCGCGCCAGGGTTCGGGGCCGATCGCTCTGAGGAACGTGGCAGTGTGCGATGTTCCTGCACCCACCTCCATGTCGTAAGGCTGCAGCAGCGCGCAGCCTTGTTTGTCCCAGTAATCCTGCAGCTTCAGGATGATTTGCTGAAATGAGAGCATGTGAGCCTAATCACGTTTAAAGACAGACCCGCGCCGCTTGATCGGTCGCGAAACTTGTGGATGACCCGCATTTTAGCGTGCTGACCGTTGCTGCGCTCCGATGGCCTGATGCAATCGCCTATCATTGGTGTTTGCAAAAATTTTCTGCAGGAGAAAGGGGCTCATGACTGAATACGTGCAAGTCACACAGCGTGAAGGAATTTTGATTATCACCATCAACCGTCCTGAGGCCAGGAATGCGGTTAATTATGAGTGCGCCCAACAGCTCGCTGCGGCTTTTGAACGGCTTGATGCCGAGCCCGAGTTGCGCATTGGCATTTTGACGGGCACGGGCAGTGTGTTTAGCTCTGGAATGGATCTGAAGGATTTTGCGCGCACCAGAGTCCGTCCACGGGTGGGAGACAAAGGTTTTGCCGGGCTCAATGAAGCACCACCGTCCAAGCCGCTAATCGCCGCGGTTGAAGGCTACGCGGTGGCGGGTGGTTTTGAGATGGTTCTGGCATGTGATCTGGTCGTGGCCGCCAGAGACGCGACTTTTGGGTTGCCTGAGGTCAAGCGGGGTCTTGTGGCAGGCTCCGGCGGGTTGCTGCGTTTACCGAAGCGTCTGCCCTATCACATCGCGATGGAGATGATTCTGACCGGTGATCATTTTCCGGCAGAGCGTGCCGCTCAGCTCGGTCTGGTCAATGTGCTGTGTGAGCCTGGCCAGGCGCTGGAGCAGGCGATCCGCCTGGCCCAGCGAATCGAACTCAATGGTCCGCTTGCGGTTCAGACATCGAAAAAAATCGTCGTTGAGGGTCAGGACTGGAGCCAGCATGAAATGTTCGCCAAGCAGGCCCCGATGATGACGCATATTTTTGAGTCTGAGGATTCGAGAGAGGGCGCGCTGGCCTTCGCAGAAAAGCGCAAGCCCCGCTGGACCGGACGGTAAGCCACCGAAGTCAGGCGAAGATTGATTGCCGATCAGGAATTATGATTACGCCTGGTCAGACCGGATTTAAATACTCAGAGGATGTCAACATGACTGTGACGATCAAAGAACAAGATCTGATTGAATCGATTGCGGATGCGATTCAGTTCATCAGCTACTACCACCCCGCAGATTACATTCGCCACCTGGCACGGGCCTATGAGCGCGAGCAGAGTCCGGCAGCCAAAGATGCAATGGCACAGATCCTGACCAACTCAAAAATGTGTGCCGAAGGTCACCGGCCGATCTGTCAGGACACCGGCATCGTCAACGTGTTTCTCAAGGTTGGCATGAGCGTTCGCTTTGACAGCAAACGTGACCTGCAGTCCATTTGCGATGAAGGCGTGCGCCAGGGATATCTGAATCCCGACAACCCCTTGCGTGCCTCCGTGCTCGATGATCCTTTGTTCACGCGTAAAAACACCCGTGACAATACCCCCTGTATTCTTTCGGTGGAACTGGTGCAAGGCGATACCGTCGAGGTGCAGGTTGCCGCCAAGGGTGGTGGCTCAGAAAACAAATCCAAGCTTGCCATGCTGAACCCCAGTGACTCGATCGTGGACTGGGTCCTTAAAACAGTGCCTACCATGGGTGCTGGCTGGTGTCCTCCGGGCATGCTGGGTATTGGTGTGGGTGGAACAGCCGAGAAGGCGACATTGATGGCCAAGCAGGCACTCATGGAAGACCTCGACATGTACGAGTTGCTTGCGCGTGGACCCAGCAATCCACTGGAAGAGCTGCGGATCGAACTCTATGAGAAAGTCAATGCGCTGGGAATCGGTGCTCAGGGTCTTGGCGGTCTGACGACGGTTCTGGATGTCAAGATCAAGACTTTTCCGACGCATGCAGCCTCCAAGCCGGTGGCGATGATTCCGAACTGCGCGGCGACTCGGCATGCGCATTTTGTGCTTGACGGATCCGGTCCAGCCAAACTTGACCGTCCGTCACTCTCGGACTGGCCCGATGTGAAGTGGGCGCCAGACTACAAGGCGTCCCGGGCAGTTGATCTGAACAATCTGACCAAGGAAGAAGTCGCCAGCTGGAAACCGGGTCAGACCCTGCTGCTGTCGGGCAAAATGCTGACCGGACGTGATGCTGCCCACAAGCGTATTCAGGACATGCTGGCCAAAGGCGAGCCATTGCCCGTAGACTTCACCAACCGGATTATCTACTACGTTGGTCCGGTCGATCCTGTGCGTGACGAAGTGGTGGGTCCGGCAGGTCCCACGACCTCGACTCGTATGGACAAATTCACCGAGATGATGCTTGCCCAGACAGGGTTGATTGCCATGGTCGGCAAGGCTGAACGTGGCCCGGTCGCGATTGAGTCGATTCGCAAGCATCAGTCGGCGTATCTGATGGCTGTGGGCGGTGCGGCGTATCTCGTTTCCAAAGGGATCAAGGGTGCCAAGGTGGTGGCATTTGAGGATCTCGGGATGGAAGCCATCTATGAGTTTGATGTGGTCGACATGCCAGTGACGGTTGCCGTCGATTCACGCGGAACATCGGTGCACGACACCGGGCCGAAAGAGTGGTCTGCCCGAATCGCAGGTATTCCGGTTGTCGTGGCTTGATCGCCAGACATTGCTGGAGAATGAAGCACTCTCCGGGCAGCTATTCAGCCGTCCGGAGAGTGCTTCATGGGACTTTTAGGTAAAAAAAGCTTCCAGGCGGCCATGCCAACAGCTCAGTCAGGTGATATCTGCCAGCAACCGCTGGCAGATTCTCTAAGTAACGCGGCTGAGCAACAACCTATTTCAGTCCAAACTCGCGCAAGATCTCGTCGGTATGTTCACCAAGCGTC
>CAZBIN010000161.1:0-7253 GCA_964491995.1 uncultured Orrella sp. | reverse complement strand
TACGTTGTTATAGAACTCCGCAACGAGCCCTGCCGTGCTGACACTGCTCGCATGATGCAGATGTGTCTGGCTCGCAATTTTGTTTGACGGAATCAAGCCGCTGGTGCAATATCCACGACATGTTCACGTACTCTTAGGAGTTTTCAGATGCGCCGCTTTATTGTTGCCGCCTCCGTCACGGCCACCCTCGCAATCGCGCCGGGTTTTGTCCTTGCCAAACCTTTCAAATGGTCAAGCCAGGGCGATATCATGACGCTGGATCCGCACTCCCAGAACGAAGGTCTCAATATTGCGGCCAACCTGTTCGTCTATGATTCTTTGGTTCGCTATGACAAGGACTTCAACGTCGTGCCGTGGCTCGCTGTCTCCTGGGAACAGGTCAACCCTGAAACAGTTCGCTTCAAGCTGCGCCCGAACGTGAAGTTTCATGACGGATCACCATTTAGTGCTGAGGACGTCAAATTCAGCCTTGAGCGTGCGGCGGCTCCGACATCGCAATACAAATCCTACGTCAACGGCATCAAAGAAGTCAAAGTCATTGACCCTCTGACTGTCGAAGTCATTACCGACGGACCCAATCCGGTGCTGCTTCGCCAACTTCCCACACTGGGAATCATGAGCAAATCGTGGTCAGAGAAAAACAATGTCTTGAAACCGCAGAATTTCAAAGATCGTGAAGAGACCTACGCAGCACGGAACACAAATGGCACGGGTCCCTACAAGCTCAAGTCGCGCGAAGTCGATGTCAAGACTGTCTACGTCGAAAACCCAGACTGGTGGAACAAGGACGGCAAAGTCGGTAACGTGACCGAAATCATCTACACACCCATCAAGCAGAACGCTACCCGCACTGCGGCCTTGCTGTCTGGAGAAGTCGATTTCGTGCTCGACCCGCCTGCCCAGGACTTGCGGCGCATCGAGCAACAGGCCAAGGTGCTCAACGGCAATGAGAACCGCACTATTTTTCTCGGCATGGACCAGTCAAGTCCGGAACTGAAATACAGCAACGTCAAGGGCAAGAATCCTCTGCAAGACAAGCGCGTTCGTCAGGCCCTCTATCAGGCGATCGACATTGAGGCCATCAAGAAAGCCGTGATGCGTGGAGAGTCGGTGCCAACGGGCGCGATGATTTCACCCCAAGTCAATGGCTATACCAACGAGCTTGGTCAGCGTTTGCCGCTTGACCCGAAGAAGGCAGCAGAGCTGATCAAAGAGGCTGGCTATCCTGACGGATTCGAAGTCACTCTGGACTGCCCTAACAACCGCTACATCAACGATGAAGCCATTTGCCAGGCAATCGCCGCGATGTGGACCAAGATTGGCGTAAAGACCAATCTCGTGACATTGCCGCGGGCGAACTATTTCCCCAAACTTGATAAACGCGACACAAGCATTTACATGCTGGGCTGGGGTGTTCCGACGTTTGACGCTTTGTACTCATTACAGGCTCTCATTCGCACCAAAGGTCAGGGAGCAGACGGTTCTTTCAACTACGGTGGTTACTCCAATCCCAAAGTCGATGCCCTGATTGATCAGATCAAGGTCGAGACGGATCAGACCAAACGCAACGAAATGATTGTTCAAGCCTTGCGCCTCCATACAGACGACATTGGACATATCCCGCTTCATGACCAGATCATTCCATGGGCCATGAAAAAGAATGTCAACGCGGTTCACCGCGCAGACAACAGACTTGTTCCCGACTGGATCATCATCGACTGACAGGCATACACGCAACGGCTTGACGGTGATAAACAGTATTCCTGTCAGGTCGTTGCTGTTAACTCTCCATGTTTGCTTTTATAGTTAAACGTCTCATCCAGGCGACCGTTGTGATGCTGGTGGTGAGTCTGATCGCCTTCATGCTGTTTCAGTATGTCGGCGATCCGGTTTCCATCATGCTAGGTCAGGATGCGACCGATGCTGACCGTACGCGGCTGACACAGGAACTGGGGCTCGATCAGCCCATCGTCGTCCAGTTCTACCACTTTGTGCTCAACGCTGTGCAGGGAGACTTCGGGATTTCGCTGCGTCAAGGTCAGTCTGTCTCCTCCATGTTGCTTGCACGCATTCCAGCGACCCTAGAGCTTTCCATGGCGGCCGCGTTCATCGCACTGGTGCTCGGTTTGCCGCTCGGTGTCTATACGGCACTACGCCCAAAAAGCTGGACAGCCAACGCCGTTCTGGCCTTTTCTCTGGTTGGCATTTCGCTACCAACATTTCTGATTGGCATTTTGCTGATTCTGGTGTTCTCGGTACAACTAGGCTGGCTGCCCAGTTACGGACGCGGTGACGTTGTGCGCCTGGGCTGGTGGACAACGGGGCTTCTGACAACCAGTGGCTGGAAACACTTGATCCTGCCCTCCATCACACTGTCCCTGTTCCAGCTCACATTGGTGCTGCGACTGGTGCGTTCGGAAATGCTGGAAGTCTTGCGGACCGATTACATCAAGTTTGCCCGCGCACGCGGACTTACCAAGCGAGCAATCCACTTTGGGCATGCCCTGAAAAACACGCTGGTTCCCGTGATCACCATTACTGGACTGCAGCTCGGCGGCATTATTGCCTTTGCAATCGTGACGGAGACAGTCTTCCAGTGGCCTGGTATGGGTTTGCTATTCATTCAGGCCGTCCAGTTCGTGGACATCCCGGTCATGGCAGCGTATCTCTGCCTGATTGCGCTGATTTTTGTGGTGATCAACCTGATCGTTGATCTGCTTTACTTTGTCGTCGATCCCAGACTGCGCGTTGGCATTGGCAAGGTCGGAGGACACTGATGAACCGATGGAAACGATTTTGGGACAGCGATCTGGTCTGGTCCTGGCGTCATTCATGGTTGGCCATGGCATCGACAATCGTATTTGTCGTGATGATGGTGGCCGCCTTCGGGGCGCCGGTACTCGCACCTCACAATCCGTTCGACCTGGCGACCTTGAATTTAATGGATTCGCTCAAGCCACCATTCTGGCATGTCGACGCGGATCCGGTTTTCCCGCTGGGTACGGACAGCCAGGGACGTGACATGCTGTCGGCTCTGATGTACGGCACGCGTGTCTCTCTGCTCATTGGTCTGGCGTCAGTGATCCTGGCGATGATCATCGGCATTGTGCTGGGGCTACTCTCTGGCTATCTGGGAGGGCGTCTGGACGCATTCATCATGCGTGTCGCGGACGTACAGCTTTCCTTTCCGGCCATTCTGATTGCGCTGCTCATCGACGGGGTGGCGCGGGCTGCGGTTCCCAAGGACATGCACGACATCATCGCATTTCCCGTGCTGATTGGCGCCATCGCGCTGGCTGGATGGCCGCAATATGCAAGAACGGTCCGAGGTTCAACCATGGTTGAAAAGAACCGGGAGTACGTCCAGGCGGCCAAAGTGATCGGCATTTCCTCACCTGTGATCATGTTCCGTCACGTACTCCCCAACGTCGCAGGCCCGGTGCTGGTGCTAGCGACTGTTCATCTGGCAACGGCTATCATCACGGAGGCAACCTTGTCGTTTCTCGGTGTAGGTGTACCACCAACCTCGCCCTCTCTGGGAACATTGATTCGTGTCGGAAACGACTTTCTGTTCTCGGGCGAATGGTGGGTCACCATCTTTCCTGGATTGGCTTTGGTCCTGCTGGTTCTGTCAGTCAACCTGCTCGGTGACTGGCTGCGCGATGCGCTGAACCCGAAATTGAACTAAGGCGCTACACCATGACAAACGTTCTTGAACTCAAAAAATTGAGCGTCGAGTTCCCGACCCGACGGGGCACGCTGCGCGCACTCGACGAAGTCTCGTTCAGCATCAAAGCGGGAGAGATCGTCGGAGTGGTGGGAGAGTCAGGTGCTGGGAAATCCATGACCGGTGCAGCCATCATCGGACTGCTGGAACCACCGGGTCACGTCAGCTCAGGAGAAATCTGGCTGGGTGACAAACGCATCGACAAACTGTCTGATGCGCAGATGCGTCTGATCCGAGGTCGTGAGATCGGCGCCATTTTCCAGGACCCTCTCACATCGCTAAATCCGCTGTATACCGTGGGCCATCAGATCGCTGAGACGATCACAACCCACCTTCCCTACACTTACTCGCAGGCACGAGAGCGAGCGGTCGAGCTACTGGAGTCAACGGGCATACCAGCGGCAAGACAACGAATTGATCACTACCCACACCAGTTCTCGGGGGGTATGCGCCAGCGAGTCGTGATTGCACTGGCTCTGGCTGCAGAGCCCAAGCTGATCGTTGCTGATGAGCCCACCACGGCGCTCGATGTATCGATTCAGGCGCAGATCATCGAGCTCCTCAAGCGTCTGTGTCGCGAGCACTCGGCCGCTGTCATGCTCATCACCCATGACATGGGGGTGATTGCCGAGACCGCGGATCGGGTGGTGGTGATGTATGCCGGACGTGTTGCCGAAATTGGAGCAGTCCAGGATGTCATCCACAGCCCGCAACACCCATACACGACAGGCCTGATGGGATCGATTCCAACCATTGGCCGGCACACCGAGCGCCTGGTGCAGATTGATGGCAGCATGCCACGTCTGAACGCAATACCTGCTGGCTGCGCATTCAACCCTCGTTGCGACAAACGCTTTGACAAATGTCTGACAGATCGTCCGGAACTCATGCCTGCAGATCAATCACTGGCAGCCTGCTGGCTGTATGAAGGAGCACAGCCATGACCCATGAAGCCCCTCTGGTTCAGGTCAGGGATGCTGCCAGGTGGTTTGACGTTTCAGCACCCTGGCTCGAGCGTGTGCTGTCAGGCAAGCCCAGAACCATGCTGCGCGCTGTCGATGGTGTTTCTTTTAGCATCAACCGGGGCGAGACGCTGGCCCTTGTTGGCGAATCGGGTTGCGGCAAATCCACCATGGCCCGACTGCTGGTCGGTCTCTATCCTCTGACACGGGGTGACATTCATATCGACGGGCAGTCGATTGCAACGCTGCAAGGCCCGCAAGGCAAGGCGTTACGGCGGCGGTTGCAGATGATATTCCAGGATCCCTACGCAAGCCTGAATCCACGCTGGCGAGTCGGACGCATCATTGCCGAACCGCTCAAGGCACACACCAGCATGACACCTGCCCAGCAGACTGCAAGGGTCGATGAACTGCTCACGCAAGTTGGGCTTGATCCCGCAGATAAGCAGAGATACCCGCACCAGTTCTCGGGCGGTCAGCGTCAACGAATATCGATTGCCAGAGCGCTCGCTGTCAAACCCGAATTTCTGGTGTGTGACGAACCGACGTCTGCACTCGATGTCTCGGTGCAAGCGCAGGTTCTGAACATCATGAAGGATTTGCAGCGAACCCTTGGGCTGACTTATCTGTTCATCTCCCATAACCTGGCCGTAGTGCACCACGTCGCTGACCGGGTCGGGGTGATGTATCTGGGACGTATCGTCGAGATCGCAACGCGCGACGAATTGTTCAGCAACCCGAGACACCCTTATACCAGGATGCTGATCTCAGCCATCCCTGACCTTGAAGGCAGGGGCGCATCGCGCGTTCCTGTGGCTGGCGAAGTTCCCAATCCTTTGCAACCACCCTCAGGCTGCACATTCCATCCTCGCTGCCCACTGGCCAGAGATATCTGTCGCACGCAGGCACCCAGTCTGATCAGTCAACCACCACCGGCACAGACGCAGGTGGCATGTCACGCAGTCGAACAGCAATGGGTATCATGACTGGCCTTGCACACCAAACGTCAGCCTGGGAACCGCGGCGAGCAGGGTCTGAGTCACAGCATGCTGTGGCCGCATCAAGACCTCTTCGGCGGTACCTGTTTCAACGAATCTGCCCTCATCCATGATGGCAATCCGCTGCGCGAAATACTCGACAACACCAAAATTATGCGTGATGAAGAGATAGGCAATCCCAGTTTCACGCTGCAAGTCAGTGAGAAGATCCAGAATTTGGGCCTGAACCGAGACATCAAGCGCAGACGTCGGTTCGTCGAGAATCAGCACATCAGGCTCGACCGCCAGCGCTCTGGCCACGGCAATGCGCTGGCGCTGACCACCCGAAAACTCATGAGCAAATCGCATGAATGCATCATCGGGCAGACCCACTCGTTTCAGCAGTCCATGAACACGCTCCAGGCGCGCTTGCGCTGAAATCTGAGGTTGAAGTGCCGCAACACCTTCTTGCAAGATATCACCGACGCGCATCCTTGGATCGAGAGACGCAAACGGATCCTGGAACACAATCTGGATTTTTGAGCGCAAGTCGGCCAGTTTGCGACCCGACGCCCCCAGCAAATCCTCACCATGCAGGCTGACGTCACCACCAACACGTGCGGTGCCATCGAGCAGCCTCAATAATGTTTTAGCGATCGTGGTTTTACCGCAGCCGGAACCTCCGAGAAGGGCCAGTGTCTGACCGCGCTGCAATTCGAAGTCAACGCCTTTGACCACTTCACTGAAACCCACAACTCGACGTAACCATCCTTTGCGTATGGGATAACCCACATGAAGATTTCTGACCGAGAGCACCACGGGCTGTGCAACAGACACCCTCTGCTCTGAATCGACGATAAGTTTTGCAATCGGGCTGATGACCTCGTCAGCCCTGCGCCTGCCCTCTGCCGACAAAGGAAGTCCACGTTTCTCGAAGGTGGGTATGGCATCAAACAGCTCTTTCGCATAGGGATGGCGGGGCGATTCGAAAAATTCCTTTGCCGCTGCTGTTTCAACCACCCTGCCATGACGCATCAGTGCCACGGTATCGGCTACCTTGCGAACAATTGCCAGATCGTGGGTGATCAACAGCACCGCCATCCGGAGTTGCTTCTGAATATCAGCCAGCAGGTCCAGAATCTGGGCCTGAACCGTGACATCGAGCGCCGTGGTTGGCTCGTCGGCCACCAGCAAGGCGGGCTCGGCCGCCAGCGCCATAGCAATCATGATGCGCTGCTTCTGTCCACCAGAAAACTGGAACGGAAAGTCATCAATCCGCACATCCGGTTCGGGAATGCCGACCCGCTCGAGCCATTCGATAGCACGCGCGCGAGCCTGTCTGCCACGCAGACTGGTATGAGTCTTGATAGTCTCGAGTAGCTGGTCACCGATGCGCAATACGGGATTCAAGCTGGTTCCAGGCTCCTGAAAAATCATCCCCACCCGACCACCGCGAATCCGCTGCATCGCCACTTCCGGTAGCCGATTGACATCCTCGCCCTCGATGACAAGTTCTCCCGCGAGGACTTCCAGCGCTTCTGGCAAAAGGCGCAAGATCGACAGTGCAGTCATGCTCTTGCCCGATCC
>CAZBIN010000160.1:0-7277 GCA_964491995.1 uncultured Orrella sp. | reverse complement strand
GTTGATCATGAGAATACTCAGAGACACTCATGTCCAGGATGGCCTCAGGCGCACCTTTGACAAAAATCCATGGTTCGCCGTCGCTGTCGCGGTGATACGTTGCCATAAAACGGTGCTGCGATTCAAACGGCAGCACATCGAGTCTGGGCCAGACCTCATCACCGAGTGCCTGGGTGAATCCCGTTTTTGCACCGAGCACAAGCAGCGCACCCTCGGTCGGATCACCCTCGATGCGCCAGCCATCCTCTTCATGGCTCAGCCTTGCATCATTGCAGAGCACGCCAGCACGCACAGCCAGTACCAGCGCACCGTCAACCTCAAAATCTGCGGGTTTACCGTCACGCCAGACTTCACCTTGCGGTGTGTACCCGACACCGGTGACTTCATAAACATGGCGAGCACTGACGATTTTCTGGACCGTCATTTCATTTCGGGTCAAGGTCCCCGTTTTGTCGGAGCAGATGACGGTGACTGAACCCAACGCCTCGACAGCCGGCAGGTGTCGAATGATGGCATTACGTCTGGCCATTCGCTGCACACCCAAAGCTAGCGTGACGGTCAGAATCGCGGGCAGTCCCTCAGGAATCGCCGAGGCAGCCAAGGCGACAACCATCATGAACATGTCTGCAGCAGGATTGCCGCGCCAGAAAGTTCCCAGCACAAATGTCAGCGCACAAACCACAAGAATCGCGACTGCAAGCATCTGTCCAAAACGATCAATCTGACGCACCAGTGGCGTGCTCTGCGTGTGAACATCTGCGAGCATCTGATTGATGCGGCCGATCTCGCTTCTCGCCCCTGTCTGCACCACTCGGCCCCTGCCCTGTCCGTGCACCACGACAGTCCCTGAATAGGCCATTCCAAAACGGTCACCCAAGGGGGCATCCGGCTGCTGTGCGCTGTAGGACTTTTCGACAGCCAGCGACTCTCCGGTCAATGCGGCTTCGTCGATTCGGAGTTCTCTGGCACTGAAAAGACGCACATCGGCCGGGACGCGATCTCCAGAAGCAAGAACGATCATGTCACCTGGCACCAGTTCGGTTGAATCAATCTCACGGGCTTTGCCATCCCGAACCACTGTCGCTTGTGGCGAGAGCATGTTGCGAATTGCCTCGAGTGCATCCTCGGCCTTGCCTTCCTGGATGAAACCGATGATGGCGTTGATCACCACCGCAAAGATCAGCACACCCGTATCTACCCAGTGTCCGAGAAATGCCGTGATGAGTGCCGCGACCATCATCACGTACAGCAAAATATTGTGAAACTGCAGTGCGAAACGCATCAAAGCCGAGCGGCGCCGAGCATCCGCCAGTCGGTTTGGACCAAAGGTTTTAAGTCTTTCGGTGGCTTGTTGTGTGCTCAGTCCCTGTGGTTCACTTTGCAGGTGAGTGAGGATCTGTTCATCAGACAGCGTGTGCCAGAGCGCATCTGAGATAACGGGCTGGCGTCCAATATTTGCCAGATTGGTGCCCACACTGCCGTCAGGTGAGTCGTTGCTGGCATGATTCGAATCGCGGCTTGGCTGAGTCATTGTTCTGGGTAGATCCGGTTGCTCTTAGGACATTTTAGCCAACGCATGCCTCGCGCGATTTTCCTGATCAATTCTGAACACAAGCATTGATCAAAACACCATGGTCTGATGCTTGGTATGAGCCGCAAGAATAATTGTTGGCATAATGCTGCGATAGAGCGGTTACTGCCGGCGATGCTGAAGTCAGACGGGACAACGCTCAGAGCCGCCCGCCCGCCGGGATATGACACAACCGCCTGGTCGGTGTATCTGACTTGCCCGACACAGAATCCACGATCCACGGACGACAACCACCGATGACGATATTGCAACGAGTCCTGGCCGCCACTGACTTTTCTGATGATGCCGCCAATGCGGTTGAACGAGCCGCACACCTATGTGCGCAAACGGGCGCAGAACTGACCCTGACCCATGTGTTTAATCAGGACGCCGTCGATCGCTTGCTGCGATGGGGCATGGAAAAGCTCAGGCAGCCTGATGTAAATCAGCTGGCCGCTCAAGCACTGCAGGAGCAGGCTGACCGACTTCAGTCAAAAATTGGTGCGTCGTCTCGGATCGAAGTCATGGTTGACATCCGCACAGGTCACATCATCAAAGGGCTGAATGCAGCGATTGCTGACACGAGAGCGCAATTGCTGGTATGTGCTGCCCGAGGGCAAAGCGTGTTGCGCCACCACTTGCTAGGGACGACTGCACTACGCATGCTCAGCTCCACCCACTGCCCTTTACTCGTGGTCAAGGCCGTGGCTCAACGGCCCTACCAGAAAGTGATGATTGCCGTGGATTTTTCTAGTAGCGATCAATGCAATCTGAAGATTGCGCAAAAAGTTGCGCCGGACTCGAGCTTTTTTATCTCTAACGTGGTCGAGTCGCCGTTCGAGTCTCAGATGCGCTATGCCGGCGTGACGCAAGATTTTATTGAACGCTACCGTCGACAGGCGCAGCAGGAATCCGAACAGGCGCTCAGCGCGTTGCGAAACATGATCGATGTGCCAATTCCAGACCAAAACCTTAAAACCTTGTACGGTGACCCCGCCAGCGCAATCATTCAGGCAACCCGTGAAAACGCTTGCGACCTGATTGTGGTGGGTCATCACGGGAAAGGCATGCTGGAGCGCTGGATGCCGGGCAGTGTCACCAAGCAGATACTTGAAGAGTCACCTCTCGATGTGCTGGTAGTTTGAGCGTCAAGAAACCTGGTTTTCTTTGCGCCACGCAGATAACCAGATCTCAAACTCATGGGCTGGCATTGGCCTGCCGATTCCATAGCCTTGACCGTAATGGCAGCCGAGCGCGACCAGCTGATTGCGTTGTTCCGTCGTTTCAACACCTTCGGCGATCACTTTGAGGCCATATGCCTGACTGATGGCTAAGACACCCAGAATGACGGCGCGGTCATCACCGCTTGCACCCATGTCACGCACAAAGCTC
Organism: uncultured Orrella sp.; assembly: GCA_964491995.1. GTDB lineage: Bacteria > Pseudomonadota > Gammaproteobacteria > Burkholderiales > Burkholderiaceae_B > Algicoccus. Next base: position 4,315 of record CAZBIN010000160.1, on the reverse strand, counting down.
TGGTCAAGCTTTAGCCAGTCAAGTGGCAGACGTTTCAGATAGGACAATGACGAGTAGCCTGTACCAAAGTCGTCAATCGCAATCGAGACCCCCGCCGCGCGGCAATCCTGCAAGTTGCGAATCACGACAGGCAAGCTGTTCAGAGCACTGCTCTCAAGCAATTCCAGCTGCAATCGGGATGGATCAACGTTGGGCCACGCCTGAATTTCTTTTATCAGGTCCTTTGCGAAGCTCGCCGACTGGATCTCCACTGAGCTGATATTGATGCTTATCGAAAGATCGGGATGTATCACCGACCAGTCATCAAGCTGGCGTAAGGCACTTTGCAGCACCCAGACACCGAGCTCCACCGCGATCGCCTGGTCTTGAGTCACAGGTATGAACTGCCCAGGATTCAAAAATCCACGTGCGGGGTGATGCCACCGGATCAATGCCTCCACGCCTACCACCAGACCCGATCGCATGTCGATCTTTGGCTGATAATAGAGCTCAAACTCACCACGCGGTATCCCCGCATGAATTTCCTCGATCAAAGCGTGACGGTCGCGCACCACCAGCTCTTCCTGTCGGTCAAAAAACTGGTATTGAGATACCCCTCGCAACTTGGCCAGGTAGGATGCATGCGCCGTTTGACGCAAGAAGGCTTCCGACGTGAGCCCATCCAGAGTCTGAGCAACATTGGCTCCAACACTGATTGTGAGATTCAACGTTAGGTGATTGACGGCCAGTGGTCTCTGAAGGTCCTGAATCAGTTGCTCGACAAATTGCTCTGCCGTTGTGGACTCAGGCACGCCAAGAATCATGATCAGGAACTCGTCGCCGCCGATTCGACCAACGTGAGCATTTTCGGGCAACGTTTCAGAAATTCGCTGCGCAAAAGCCAGCAAGGTTGCATCCCCAGTCGCTGCACCATAGGTGTCGTTGATTCCGGAGAAATTGTCGATGTCCAGATGCAGTAACAACAGTGGCGTGTCCTGCTTCTCACTGCGCCCAAGAGACGCGTCGAGCACTTTCTTGACGCCGTTACGGCTCAGCAGACCGGTTTGCAGGTCATGGTAAGCCACGTACTCCAGCTGGCTCTGGTGATATTTGGCGGCGCTAATGTCTCGGTAGATTGCCACGAAAGACTGCTCTTGCCTGAGTTCGAACGGACCTCGCACACTGATCTCGACATCCATTGCCTGGCCCTCGAGACTTCGCATACGGGTCTCAAAACGAATTTGCAAATCATCCTGGGCTGTCATACCGTTGAAACGCTCACTCACGAGATGACTTTCTTTATCGGGATGCAGACTCTGGATCTGAGTACCAATCAGATCTTCCCGTCGCAAGCCAGTGAGCTGTTGCGCCACCGGATTGAGATCCATGATCCTCAAATCCTCGCAACGGACGACAAAGACGCTGTCCGGGATTGCATCAAACAACATCTGATAGCGCTCTTCGCTTGACAGCGTCTGACGCTGCATCAGCAGTTCCTGAGTCTCCCGCAGTGCTTGTTCGGCACGGATCCGCCCAAGTCTTTGCTGCATCATCTCGATCGCCCTGGTGCTCAGCTCGCCGTACATGTCAAGAATGGCTCGAATCAAGACGGCCATCGAACCAGTCATGCTCTGCTGCGCCTGATTCAGTGCATCATCCAGACATAAACCGTCCTGGACACCGAGGGTCGCGAGCGCCATTCTGCGGTCACTCTCCAGAATGTGAAAAGCTAGCCATTTGGTCAGAAACCCGAACAGATCGTTAATGAAATCATCGATATCTTCGCCAGAATCGCGGATCGACTGGATCTTCTTGAAGAATCCCTGGTGAGCAATCTCATGTGAAGCAAGCAGCGGATGTCCGGTGAACTGCTGGTGCCAGATTTCTTCTTCGGTTCTGAAATGGTAGTCGGTGTAATCCACCAGTTCTTCGAGAAGTTGCCAGAGTTGCTTTTTATCGAGCTCCCCAGACACGGTATGACGGGCAAGACGATTCAGAATTGCCACCAGCTGCTGGTGTTGTTGATCAATGACATCAATACCCGTGGCAAAGTTCTCATTCCAGGAGAATATATTGAAGCTTTCTATGGAGTCCGGAAGGTTCTGTTTCATTCAAGACGACTTGCTGCAAGTTATCGGGTATATAAAGTTCGAACTGCCATCCCAGACATCATGACATCTAGCGCGCTTCACTGCCCGTCAACCACGCTTGTCTCTCGGGATTTTGTGATGTAGATGATGCAGCGTCTGACTGCACCGACCGAAGGCACTGTCTTGGTCCATGACACATCTGCCAGGCGCAGGCAAACGATGGCAGTCTGGCGTTAGACTGAACAAATGCAAGACTGATCCGGTAGTTGCTTGATTGTTAATGCTAATCTTGACCTCCCGTGATCCCTTTAAGGGTGGGACACGCTCAACATTTTCCGCCAGCCAGGATCTGGCGATCACGCTTATGGAGAGCCCGGAGATGCTGTCACGGTGCGGACATCCCTGCCTGCGTAGCCTTTTGGAAACAGAACCAAACGTCCCACGCCCACGTCAACGCCAATGATGTCCTGATGCCCATGATATGACAATCGGGTCAGACAGAAAACTCAATTGCCAGTAGGGGATATCTTGATTCACCAGCAAGGGCCTTGCGTCGAGTGTTCTCAGGCGCGTAAAGTGAGTTGCGGTGGACTGTAAATCCGCATCAAGTCGAGCAGGTTTAACGCCATGACAGCATGGGCTGTACGCCCTTTTCTATGTCGACTTGCCGGATCTCAACGCCCCGCAATATCCAAAAACATAACGGAGACCTCATGATGCTATCCAGATCCAGAGTTCACACTGCTGCCCCACCGTCTGCTGTCTATTTTGTGTATATCCCTGTGGCGGCCGCGCTGAGGGGAGTTCTGCCGGGAGATGCATCGTGAAGGCTGCCTGGTACGAACGCAATGGCCCTGCCGACGAAGTCTTGCAGTCCGGTGAACGCCCAACCCCTGAACCAGGTCCAGGCGAGGTTCGCATTCGTATGGCGTATTCCGGTGTGAACCCATCCGATGTGAAATCCAGAGCCGGCAGTCGTCCAGTGCGCGACCCTTACATCATTCCTCATAGCGATGGGGCTGGCGTGATCGACAAGGTAGGTGCAGGAGTCGATTCCTCCCGCGTCGGGCAGCGAGTCTGGACATGGAACGCACAATATCAGCGCCCGTTTGGAACGGCGGCACAGTATGTAGCGCTGCCCCAGAAACAGGCTGTACCGCTCCCTGAGCCCGCATCTCTTGAACACGGCGCATGCCTGGGTGTCCCCGCGTTGACCGCTTACCAGGCAGTAGAGAGCGCTGCGATCGAGCCAGGCCACAGCGTGCTGGTCACTGGAGGGGCCTCGTCGGTCGGCTTTTATGCGGCGCAGATGGCGCGTGCCAGAGGTGCGCGTGTCATCTGTACCGTCGGCTCGCAAGCCCGTACAGAGGTCTTGCAAAGGGCCGGTTTGACCGACAACATTTTGTACAAAGAGCAAGCGGTTGCCGACGCAGTGCTGCGACTGACTGATGGCAAGGGGGTTAACGCCATCATCGACATGGATTTTTCGAGTAGCGCAGCACTGGTCGATCAGGGTGTCTTGGCACCTTATGGTCAATTCGTATGTTTTGGGTCAAATGACCGGGGCAAGACTCCTGTCAACTTTGCCGCATGGCTGCCTCGCTCGCTCTCGCTGAAGTTCTTTCTGGTGTACGAACTCACCGCCGCTCAACGTGAGGTGGCTGTTCAAGGTGTGAATGATTTGCTGGCGAAAGATATTTTGCGTCACCAGATTGGTCCATGTTTTACGCTTGACCAGATCGTCGCTGCCCATCAGGCTGTCGAGTCTGGCAAGGAAATCGGCAAGGTCCTCGTGGATTGCGCCTGATCACAGGCATGGTGACGGCAATTCGCCCGCCCCATGCCTGCGGACTTCAAAACCTTTGTACGTCGACTGTCGGTGCAGAATTTCTGTCCACTGCCCCATGAAACCAAACTGCGACTGATCGCTGTTCAGGCCCACCTGGCAAGCAAAACTTCCATTTGACAGCAGCTTCGCCATGCGTAAAAGTTAGCCAATATTGAAAGTCTGACCTGTGTCATACACGTACCCTGTGGCAGTGAAAGCAAGGAGCTCGTGCATCGGACGTGCGAGCCGAAATTGCCTCACTTAACCGAACGCACGCTGGGTTTGAGACTTTAGACTGATGCAACACCAAATATTGTGCCCACCCAAACAGCTGCTGCGCTCAAAATCATCATGAAAAGTCTCAGGTTCAGCAAAGGCTCATCGAGCTTGGTTTTGAACCCATCGCGGACTCCACCCC
>CAZBIN010000159.1:0-7315 GCA_964491995.1 uncultured Orrella sp. | reverse complement strand
CGTTGCTTGAATCTCTCGGAGCCAGGGCCGTTGAACCGACCGATGCGCTGGGTGTTCCGGCACAGGATGTTGAAGCGGTTGCATTCGCATGGCTTGCATGGACTCACATCCAGACAAGAACCGGCAACCTTCCACAGGTTACCGGCGCAAAATCTGCCAGAATACTTGGCGCGTTCTGGCCTGCCTGAGCAGCGAATGCGAGTCTGAACTCATTTCACAATTATCGGAAACATCAACTGGTAACCCTCACCCTTCACAAACGAAATCGGGTTACTGGTCATCGCACCAGACAACTTCTTTCTCAAGCGTGACAGTCGCACCTCGATCGCACGACCGCTCATCACCGCACCCTCAACATCAATAATCTCGGCAATCTGCCATACCTTGAGTACGCGATCTCGTGCACAAGCAAAAGCGGTAAGCAGCTTCATCTCGGAGATACTCAAGTCGATGGCAGACGCTGAGATTTCCAGACAACGACGATGGCGATATAGAGAGCCGACTGGCATGTCTGCAGACCCTGAACCGCCGCCTGCAATCTGCTTTCGCCCGGCCACGATATCCACTGCCCGCAAAAGGTCCTCGCCTTTTATGGGTTTGGATAGAAATATCTCGGCCCCATTCGCATACGCCTGCAACTGGTCCTCAGCACCTGAACGAGCGGTGACCATGATGAATGCCGCTTGCGGAAAACTCCTTCGAAGGCGGCCCAACAAGGAAACGCCAGACTCATCAGGCAGACTCCAGTCAATCACAAATACGCTCACGTCTGCCAAATCCGGATACTCTTGTACGTCCTCCGCAGATGTCACCCCGTGTGCGAGATGACCTGCCCGAGACAACACTCGACAGAACATGGTGTTCAACACCTCATGATCTTCGATCACCAGGATGTGCTGGCTGGTAGCCATAACGCGAACTCCACGTGTGCTTCACTCGGCCTGTACTGAACCGCGCCTTGCTGAAGGTAGGCAAAAGTTTGCACCAGGTGCAAGCCCATACCGGTCCCGGAAAGATGTCTGGCCGCGCTGGCACGATAGTACCTCTTGAAAACCGAGGCTGGATCAGGTTTTCCTGCTGGGCCAATCGCATTGACGACCGTCAACTCGAAACCTGCCTGAGGATGACCAAACTTGAGATGGTTGTTGCTTCGAACCTTGACAGAGATATCCTTTCCCGGATCGCCGTATTTGAGTGCGTTATCCAGGAAGTTTGAAATCATTCGTTCGATGAGTAACCGGTTACCGAGCACCGGAGCAGCTTTGATCAGATCGGGCTGAAACCTGAAATCAGAACCGGAGCGCTGAATCTGACTACACAAGACATCAACGAGGTCCACCGACTCAAACTCATCCGGGCCAAGCAATTCCTTAAAGCCGTCAATCGACTGATCAACCACAGTTCGTATTTCTTCAATTGATTTGTCTGCAATCCTTCGCTCTTTCGTACCGTTAATCCACTCTTCGACTGACAACTGCAATACCGATAGCGGAGTCTTGATCTCGTGAGCGATCATTTCGACCATACGCGACTGCTCTTCTCTGGCCAGGCGTTCAGCAAGCAACTCGCCCTGCGCTCGTGCGGCATCGAGGGTTGCCCGAATCTGCCGACGCTCCAAATCACGTGAGCGCACCAAAAGCATTGTCATCAATAGAAGCGAGCTGATCACACTGTGAAAAAGGAATACATGAAGGACCAGCCCATTGCCTTGCAAAAGGCCTAGAACCTGGGTTGCACCAAGACCAAGCAAGAGCAGTATGACCCCGTAGTAGATCACCAGCGTACGCTTGGACAAGGAGCCAAATCTCTCGTAACCCTTGAAATTCAGGGCCGAACCCGAGCCTGCCAGACCATCGTCATAGAGCGCTCGGTGCGGTGCAGGTGTCAACAGCGCGACCAGGAAAACAATGCAAGGCAACACGAGTGTGGTCAGCGTTGCTGCCTTCAAGCCCGCCTGAATGAAGCCGGTGAGCCCGAGCAGCACTGATGCAATGGGAATCACGTAGAAGAACTGACAAACTCGCAACGGCCATCCCTTGATTCCATAGTCTGTCAATACACCCACATGGAACCACAAGGCGACAAACACCAGAATGAAGATGGAGTAAGAAAAAATCAGATCAGGTCGAAAAAAGCTTGTGGTCGGCGAAAAAAAATAAACCCAATAGCCAAGATATCCAATGCAGTACACCGTCACCGCGATGTGTTTGACTAAAAAGCGCCCTGCCAGAGCGTCTCGCCTTGCGAGCCATTCGACAAACGCCCACAGAAGAATGAGGCCTGTGACCCCAAAAAACAGACCATGCCAGAACGTCTGAAAGCCATCATCTTGAAGAAACTGCTCAGGGTCGATCACCTGAACATCCAGCAAATGAGCACTCGTCGAATCAAGACGCAAATAAACATCCCGATCGTGCTCTGTGGCTGGGACTTTGAAACCAGGATTGGTTGGGCGAACCAGATAGTCTGGGTTTACAACATCATCTCCTGTGAACCGCGGATGCCAGGCCAGGGCCGGATCAAACAAAGTGACTTGATTCAGATAGGTTGGGCGAATTCGTATGAATAGTGATTGCAGAGGGGATTGCCGACCCACCCCGGCGACTGTCAGACGAACCCAGCTCGCACCCGACCGATAGCCTTCACTGAGTACGCCTGAATACTGTGTGTAAGGCGCTTGCTTGGCCTCGCTCAAGGTCGACTTGCCGGCATGATCATGCCAGTATGCGCTCCCCAGCAAAAAGTCTTGCGCCGATACACTTGCGCTTGCGGTCACGTGAAAAAACGAGAGCGCACTCAGCAAAAGCAAAAATCCAAGCGAGCGGCTCACGCATCGCAGGACCAGACGACCGAAGGGGTCAACCAGACATAACGGAGTCATGCAGGCGAATCACTCTCACAGAGATCGATCACTGGATAATTTTGGCGCTGTTGCGAAGCGCCTGAACATGGCCGGACCACGCCTTCTGAGCAGCCGCACGTCGCAACTGTGGCTCAATGTCTGCCATCTTGGGGGCAACGTACGCTCGACTATCCTCAATCCGAATCACATTCCATCCTGATCCTGTCTGAATGGGGACAGCGGACAACTTACCATTCGCAAGGTTCACAACCACATTGCCCACTGAGGGCACCATTTGTTGGGGCAAGAGCCACCCGAGATCACCACCGTCTTGCCGGCTAGGGTCTGTAGATTCGGTTCTGGCCAGCCGGCCAAACAAGCCCGCGTCACTACTACGCTGTAGCTCAGCGATTATCTCTTTCGCGCGATTCTGATCATCGACAGTGATGACGCCGAGTTTGTACTGCCTGGCACCGGCCATCTCCTTGAGGAAAATGTCGTATTCCTTCTGAACCTGAGCAGGTGTGACCGGATTGGTTTTCGAGAAGTTCTCAAGCAACAGACTGACAAGAAAGTTCTGCTGCATCTGTGCAAACCGCGCACGAGCCTCGGGCGTTTGATCAAGCTTGAGCTTTTGTGCCTCTTGCGCCAGCACCTCCTGTCCAATCATCTCCTGGACGAGAGCCGCGCGTATCTGAGGTGTATCAGGCTGACCCCTCTGGATATTTGCGCGCAAATTGATATCCAGCAAAGCCTCGCTCAGTGGACGTCCATTGACCAAGGCGACGGACCCGGTGGGCAGACTCTGAGCGAATGTCACAGATGAGCCAACACAGACAAACATCATACAAAGCCACTTTTTCAAGATCCTCTCCATTGCACGCACATCAGAACCGATACAAAAAGTTTGCGCTCAGGCTCTGGTTCAAGTAACCATCGCCCACCAGCAATCCATACTGGGCACGCAGTTCAACATTCCCCTTGTGAAAGACCTGAATGCCAAGATTCAGACGTCCTAGAACCTTCGGTCCCTGGGCGATCACATCAAAGGTTCCCAAATTCTGGTTGAGGCCTTGAAATGACATTTCACTCTTGTGACTATTGCCAGGCAAGACACTTGCTCCGACTCCCGCAAAAAACTTTACCCGTGTCTTGTCTTCGGTCACCATGTTCAAGCCGTATTCAAGCATCGGCGTGAATGCCACATTCCAGCGATTGCCCGTCTTGACACTCAGACCAAACGCAGCACTTCCTGTCTCACTATATCCGGGAGTATGGCTGTGAAACACATCGAGATCCAGGTATGGTTTGAGGTAGTGTGCCTCATCGAACTCGTGCTCATAGGCGGCCCTGAGTCTTAGACCCACCATCGTCATACGAGAATTGCTGGCAAAGGCGCCATCCATCGAATTGACGAGTCCGGTTGCTGGCATATGGCGAGACCGGTTATTTTTGAACCAGCCTTGAGCCAGTCCGACCGATCCACCAAACGTCCACTGGCCAACCTGCTTGCTCGCGGACACTGAGACATCAGCAAACTGACCATTGCTCGAGAAGTTCGTTGAAGTCAGATAGTTCAAACTGTAGCCACCAGAAAACCCCACTGACCAGCCTTGACCCAGCGACTTCTGAGTACCCAGCCTTATGCCACCACCCGTCGAGTGATACCCTGGACTAGTACCACTGACAGACTGCTGCGTAATGTCGCCTGTCACATTGGCCCACGAACATCCGCCCTGACGCAACGACGTAGATCGATCAATCGTTGATGGACATGAGAGACTCTGTCCTATGTAACTGGAAAAAGCGGTCTGAAACTGAATGGGTTGTGCATTCAAAGACTCGCCCATCAACTGATTGAGACTGTTCTGATAGTCACCGTGCGCGCCATCGTCATGTCCATGAAGATAAGCAAACAAGGTTGCCTTGGCCGTTTCTCCACGATCCCATCCTCGCTGAAGGTAGTTGCCCAGCGCCCGCTGATTGTCCGTCAGGCTGAAGCTGGGTCTTACAAAGTGCGCACTGGGAGTCTTGGTCAGCACATTGCCATTGGACGTCAGAGCCCAGTCAAACACATGTTTGCTGCGAATCGTCGCGGAGTGTTCCAGGGATCCCGCTCGAATGATCTGGAAACCACCAGGCAAGAGCGTTCTCACCTGGGGCACGATCTCTCCCTCGATACGGGCCAGTCCAGTGACGGTTATCAGGTCATGTGTTCTGCCTTGTCTGGTTGCGTCCAGATCCATATGGATCTGTGCGCCCGCGTAGTGTTTCAGTGAACCATCGACGTGCAGCCCCCCGATTGTGCCTTCGCCACCCACATAAATTGTGCCGTAGTTATGCAAGGAATTCTGTGCTACGACTGCTGTTGAACCGTGCCACACACCGTAGTTGGTGAAGTCCCCACGCGTGGCTGTCGCGATGCCAAGAAGGATATTGCCAACTATGGAACCAGAGTTGCTCAGATTGGTGTATCCAATCGGCGCATAGACGGCCCACTTGTTGTAGGCGGCATCGGTATCATCAAGCGCGAAACCTGGATTGACCTGGTAAACACCACTGACGATCGCGCTTGTGCTGTCGACCGTGATGCTGTTTTGCTCTGATGCCGTGGTGCTGTAGCTGCCACCGATCAGCATGAGCGCCGAGTGCTGGGCTGAAAAGATTCGAGACCCGTTGACCAGAGACACTGTGATCTGCCCTTGATTGCCAGAACCCCCTGGCCCAGCCCCATCGGTCTGGATCACCACGCCACGTGAGCGCGGGCCATAGACCTCGACCGATGAAGCATCGAGTGCAAGATTGACCTGTCCTCCCGGTGTATTACCCCCGGCATTCTGTCCAACCAGAGACACTCCCAGCGTTAACTTGCTCCCTCGGGATGACCAGGCACCTCCTGTGGAACCCAGATTCTGAATGACGATGCCATGTGCGTTTTTGCCGTATGTCGTGATCTGACTATTGGTCAGATTGACGTGCGTGGTGAGCGTCCTCCACACATCGCCCGTTCTGGACAGCGGCAAGTAAGCCTGATTGACCCCTGAACTGACCGAATGATTCACCACGGAACCGTACTGCATGACACCTTGTGAATAAAGACTCGCTGGGCCTCCATAGTAGAGACCCAGGTATTGAGCGACCTGCTCCGGTGTTGGCTTGATGACTCCAGACAGATTCAATGACGACGCTTGAATATCCGCAGCACTAAATACAATTCCAGTTCCATCGACATCTCCGGTGTCACTTCCTGCCACGAAAAAGTAGTCTTGCCCAAGATTCAGAATGTTTCCGGTCCCCACCGTCGCCTTGAACAGCCCCTCCCTGGAGAACTGTTCGATCAGATAGGGGTTCTTTGTATCGGTACTGACAGAGATTTGCAGGTAGTCACCATCGCTCCATTGAACCTTGCCCTGTGTATAGGGAATCTTGTACGGCTCTCCCACATTCACTTGACCGACTGAACATGTCGCAGCATCACGGCAGGAACCTGGATCCCACCCCGCCGCATCCGCCACACGGACCCTCGTGAACTGGCCAAGGACTTTAACGCTGCTGTGCCCTTCTCCACTGAGTGGAACTTTAAAAAAGTGATTCGAAACCAACGCATTGATTTGCGCCGGGCTTGGCTGATGAATACCCGTTAGCGTGTAGGACGTGGTGTTGACAACGCCATCTCCCCTGTAAAGCTGGGCTGTCATGTTGTCATTTCCAACAAAAAAGAAAGCACCCTCCTCGATTGAAACAATTCGCCCTTGCCCAACGCTGCCCTTCAGTGTGCCATCGGCCCGATACTGGTTCACGACGTAAGGATTGTTTGCGTCCCCACTGTCAGCGAACATAAGATAATCACCGTCACTCCATTGAACCTGACCGGCCTGATAAGGGACTTTGTATGGCGACCCTGAAACGAGCTGATCGATCACACAGGTACCTGTCTGAAGGCAATTCGAGTAGTCCCAGCTGTGCACATCTGCCACCTGGAATCTTCCGAACTTGACTTCCTTTATTGAGCCAGGCCGCTGGCCGGCTGCAAAAACATCAGATGCAGCTGCCTGCCCCTGATCAAACTTGACGTTAAAAGCAAGGTCCTTTGATGAGTCACCAAAAAATCCACCGCCGCCCACGACAGCCTGGGAGAACAGCCCCCAGCCACCGTCACCGAGGGTCGTGACCTTTGATTGCGACAAATTAATGTTGGCCTGACTGGAAGAGTGGCCGGTGTAGTTCGTGATTCTCTGCTGTGTCGGCATGGTCACCGAATGTATCCGGCTATTGGGCAGGCTCAGAAACCCCCCGCCGCCTGTAACGTTCTGAGCCACGATACCCATGCTTCGTGCGCCGTAGGTTGTAATGGACTGACCGGAATAGATGTTAATCACGCCAGTCTGCCCGTCTCGACCTGCGTCAGACTGTTGGTCAAACTGGCTGTTCAGGTTGATTGCCAGACCACTGGTACCACCACCGCCCACGAAG
>CAZBIN010000158.1:0-7363 GCA_964491995.1 uncultured Orrella sp. | reverse complement strand
CGAGAACGTTACCCGCCAGCAGTACCAAAAAAACACACCCACTCTTCTCTGGAAATAGTCTCTAAACACCGGTACGAAAAAACTCCAAAAAGCGATTATCGAACTGTATATCCACCATCGACACAAAGTATCTGACCTGTTATGAATGACGCACGGCTCGACAGCAAGAAACTGATTGCGTCAGACACTTCGCGCGGCTCACCCACTCGTCCCATCGGAATGCCACCGATCAATCTCGCTCGACTTTCTGAGTCAGAAAGCGCAGCCTGCGTCATCGGCGTCCGGACAGGCCCTGGAGCAACTGCGTTAATACGGACACCCTGTTCAGCAAACTCCAGTGCCAAAGACATCACGACGCTGTTCAAAGCCGCCTTACTTGACGCATAAGCAATTGCTGTCGGGTAGCCCACCTGTCCCAGCTGACTGCCCACGACGACGACACTCGAGTCGCTAGCCTGCCCCAGGCGCATTTGTGCAATGGCGGCTTTAATCAGAAAAAAGGTCGATCGCAGGTTGAGATCAAACGTACGGTCCCATTGCTCAGGCGTGATCTGCACGGAGCTTCCTCGATAGAACACTCCAGCACAACAGACCACCCCGTCCAACCCACCCATGGCGTGAACGGCCTGGACTGGTAGACTTTCGCACACTGCGAGGTCGAGCAAATTTGCAACGAGAACATTCAACTCCGACACGTTTCGCATCAAAGAAGCACGTTGCTCCTCAGTCTCAACCACCGCGGTCACCTGAGCGCCTTGCTTTACCAGACTGATCGCTGTCTCGAGTCCGATTCCTGATCCTGCGCCGGTCACCAGTACGCGCCGGCCGCGCATTTCATCCGTCATGTGATTCCGCTGTACTGTGCAACCACAGGTCAATACTTCGCAATATCGAAGAAGAACGACCTTTCAAAGATTGACTCCGTGGCTGCCTTTTGTAAGAAAAGGATCCTTACGGCTTAAGCTTTCTTTCCTTGATCAGATCGGCCCAAATTGACCTTTCTTTAGTCAAGTAGGCGCGAAACTGTTCAGATGTTCCACCCACGGGTTCAAGACCCAGGAAATTCATTCTTTCCACGATTGCCGGATCCTGAAGGGCTTTGGCAAATGCTGCCTGCAGTTTCTCAACGACTTCAGGTGGCGTACCGGCAGGAACAAGTGCCCCAGACCAGCCACTGGCATCGACATCGGTGATGCCAATGTCACCGAGGCTCGGTATTGCGGGAGCAAGAGGTGTTCGCTTTGGTGCCATGACAGCCAGCGCCTTGACCTTATTGGAATTAATCAGGTCAGACATATTGGCCAGCCCATCGGCCCCTAATGGTACGTGGTTACCCAGCAAATCGGTCTTCAAAGGCCCACCACCCTTGTACGGGATGTGTTGCATGGAAACACCGGTTCGCAAGCCAAGAAGCTCCATGCTCAAGTGCGCATTGGATCCTGCTCCAGCGGAACCATAGTTCACGGCCTTGGGATCAGCCTTTGCAGCATCAATCACCTCTTGAATAGAGTTATAGGGTGAGCCAGGAGCGGCAACAAGAATATTGCTGTATCGCGCGAGTTGAATAACCGGGATGAAGTCTTCAAACTTCCAGCCAAGGTTGTCAAAAAGTGCTTCGCTGGTTGTAAAGTTTGGTGCTGTGATCAGAATGGTATACCCGTCCGCTGGTGATTTAGCGACAAGCTGAGTACCAATATTCGCGGATGCACCTGCTCTGTTCTCCACAATCACCGGTTGATTTAAAGACCTCGAAACATTCTCACCTACGAGACGAGCTACCGCATCAGTACCGCCTCCTGGGCTATAGGGAACAACAATCCTGATTGGCTTCGAAGGAAAGTCTTGTGCCGATGCCACACCTGTCGACAGTGCCAAGGCCAAAATCAGCCTTCCAGCTACCTTAATCATAAATACTCCTTCAAATGTCTTTGAAACTTTCAATCTGAAAAAACTGTGGTCTTGCAATCGAAAGATATCCTGTCAAGGACATCTCAGTACTCAAAAGCAGTCCTGTCATGCAAGCCCATGCAGTCTAATTATTCAACTTATCAGCCGCCAACTGCCAGATTCGCAAATGTATTATCCACATATGCACTCAAAGGCAACCCTTGCTTCTTGATCAAGCCGATTTTCTCCATCAGGCGAATACCTTTCTCCCACGCAACCTCGTCACATACAATCCGCTTTACGCCGCCAGTGGGCTGGTAATAGACCTTCAGCATCTCAAGCACATTTCTACCCTTCTGAACATCTGCGCCTTCAACCGGGTTGTATTTAGCAACGATCTTGATCAATTCATCAAAATTTGCTTCGTCCTGCATGTAATCAAGCCCTCTGCGACAAACCTTCAGGAACTTGACGATTGCATCGCGATTCTCTGGATTATCCGCGTTGGTTTTAGACACAATAATCGCATCCCCAGGCAATGGCGCATACTCATGTGCAGCGGTATATGCCAACTCGACATTCATCTGCTTTAAAGCAAATTTGCTGTCAGGGAACACAAAGAATGCATCCACATCGCCTCGTTGCAAGAACGCAGCTCCCGAGGATGATGTGCCGGTCACTACTTTCTTGACTTTTGTAGGATCCAAGCCTACGGCAAGACTCATTGCATCGAGCAACACATCGGTCGAACCACCCAGAGACATCACACCAATGGTCTTGCCTTGCAACTGCGCCGGATTGGTAATCGGGTTGTTGATTGCTGAAGCAAGTTCAAAGAAGCCCTGATAGGCCACCTGACCAATCGTGATAAGGTCGGCGCCCTGATCGGCGATCGCAGGACACGAGGTCGACGACGCGGCCTGGCCGAAGAAAGAGTTTGATGAAGCCACTTGAATCACACTCTGGGCTGTTCCTGTCCCAACCCGGATGTCAACGTTCAGCCCCTCATCCTTGAACCATCCTTTCGCAACACCCACCAGTACGTACGAGTGAACAAGATTGATACGCGCAGGTGACACCCAGCTCAACGAACGAGGATTCGCAAACGCCAGCGTTGGAAACAGTGTTGCACCACCCAAACCAGTCAAGGCAGCGGTCGTTGCCAGACAGAAAGATCTTCTATTCATGATAGTCCCTCATTGTTTGTTTTTAATTAACCATTGATTGCACTTAGCGCCCATCTTTCTGGATCAGAAAAACGTGATTCATAGCATGATGGCCGCTCGGCAGCCTCCCTGTTCGATACGTACAAACGCCATAACAGACGTCGCTTACTTTGCTCTTGGTAATCTTCAAACGCCGTTCTTGAATGAAGAATGACGTGATTATTAAGAAACTGGATATCACCTCTTCTGAAGTCCATATGCAGAATGAATTGATCGCTATGGCAAAGTCGATCGAATTCATCAATCGCAGCAATCTGTTCGGGCGTCAGCCGAGCCACATCCGGAAATCTCTGTGCAGATTCAATATATTCCCTGCAGTAGCGATTAAAAACCTCTCCGTTATGCTCATGAAATAATGCGGTTTTGTAATACGGGAGTACCCCGTTTTTCTCCTCGCCTCTTCTGTCGTATGTAAAATCCTGACATAGAGTCTCCAGTAGCTCCGGCGTGTGTTCACGCATGTGGTTATAAATGGACACCGAGCTGACGATCGCTGACAGTCCTCCCGACTTTGCTGGATTGACACACAGCAAGGCCACACAGTCACATGAATCACTATGAAAATCCATGTGCATGTTGGTCTGATATCCTCTGGCTGTCGGATCCGACTTCCAGTCTTTGTCCAGATTCGTGACTTTTCCGAGCACATCGCCTTTCGGATTCTGTGCCTGGAGTCGCCCAAAATACCGACCTATTGCTGCATATCCGTACGCTGCCTCTCGTTCATTCAACTCATCAATCGGAAAGTTGCGCAGCAGGATGAAACCGCGTCCGTTGACTACATCTCGCGAAACAACTTCTAGAGTTTTGTGTAACGAACCGGGACGATCACGGAAAATATTATCTGCAATCTTGTCCGTGGGACAATCCAGCGCTGCAAGTTCACGAGCGACTTCCACTATCTGTTGGCATTCTTGCGGGGAAAAACACACGACCCAGTCATCAGTATTCAGAGACGCTGGAAGCCAAGCCGCAGGATGATTGACTGTATCCACTTTAATCATGATTTACTTATCCAGATTGTTATTTGCCGGGCCTCGTACGAAAAATCGCCGAAGAGATGAAACACTTGTGTAGAAGAAAATTCCGAAAATCATCAAGATGAGAACTGTGGCAAACATCTGATCGATTTTGAGCGCGTTCAAGGTCATCACGATCAATGCACCAAGGCCCTCGTTACCCCCCAGATATTCGCCAACAATCGCTCCCGTCACGGCAAGTACGCTTGCAGTTTCAATACCAGTCAACACATAAGGAAGAATTGCAGGAATCTCCAGAGACTTTATGACTTTGAAACGTTTCGCACCGATAATTCTGAAAAGATCATATTGCTGCTCTGGAATGGAACGAAAGCCCAGTATCGTGTTCTTGAGGATCGGGAAAAAAGACAGCAATGCAACCATGAATATTTTGGACTCCAGTCCGAACCCGAACCACAAGATGAACAGCGGCATCAAGGCCACTTTCGGAGTCACTTGCGATCCGATCAGAAACGGGCTGAGCACGATCTCGGCTGTCTTTGATTTTGCGATGAGCGCTCCAAAAAAAACACCCAAAGAAATCGCAATTGAAAACCCGATCAGGACTTCCGACACGGTAATGAACAGATGTCGGGAAAACCAAGATTGAGAAACCAGGTTAAGGGCTGCACTGAAAATGACTGACGGTGATGGTAATACCAGCGGGCTTACGTTCAGGGCGCGTGTCAAAACCTCCCAGATCGTCAAGAATGCCACCAGAACAAGCGCAGAAAGCCCGACCCGACGCACATGCTGCATATTCATTCCTGTACTACTGCTTTGCTCCTGCTGCATTATCTAACCCCCGAGATCCTGTTTGATTTGAGCCGACAAGGCAACCGCTTCCGGTTTTGCCAACCAGGCAGAACCTCTTGGTCTAGGTTCTTCAATCCGGTATGTCGTCTTTATTCTTCCCGGATGAGGGGTCATCACTATGATTCGGTCCGCCAACAATACAGCCTCAGAAATTGAATGCGTCACCAGGACAACCGTCGCTGCCGATGCCTGCCAGACTTTTTCCAGCAGCAAATTCATACTCTCTCGGGTGATGGCGTCGAGCGCTCCAAACGGTTCGTCCATGAGGATCAGTCGCGGCTCGCAAATCAGGGCGCGAGCAAGTGACACCCGTTGACGCATACCTCCTGACAGTTGCGAAGGAAATGCATCTAAAAACTTCTCCAGCCCAACCAGATCGGCAAGCTCTTTGACCCTTGCCTCGGCGCCACGGACTGCTCCAGACGCCTCAAGGGGAAGGCAAATATTCTGTGCAACTGTGCGCCACGGAAGGAGGTTAGCCTCCTGGAATACAAACCCCACGCGCCCGGCAACTCTCGGCAACGCTTCATATTTTTTACCGTAAACCGAGACGCCATCAACCACCAGATCACCACTGGAAGGCGGATTGAGACCGGCAAAGGCCCTCAAAAGACTTGTCTTACCGCATCCCGACTTTCCGACAAAGACACAGAATTCCCCATCCGTGATCTGGATCGACAGGTCTTCGTACGCAAGGACCGATTCACTGTAGCGCTTCGTCAAGCCTACGGTTTCAATGGCAAAATTTCCCGACACTGGCACTCCCCCTGCCAACCCCATGCATTGAGATTGAATAGTTTGCAGATCATTGACAAACCCGTGAGTGAGGATGCCTTTCTGACCATTACCTGCTCCAAGCGACTCTATATCGCCTAGCATTTGAGGTCATGATATAAGTGTGGCAAATGTCTTGTCAATAGAACATTTATTGACTAATTTGATAGCACATTTATTTGTCTGATTTTCATGAAACAGATTCATTCGCATGGCCTGACGATACCGCCAAAATTTTATATCCCACTGTTTTTATAGTATTTTTTGTCATCGCGGCTGAAAAATGTCTTGCGATCCATTCCAGATCGCAGTTGCCTTTTGAGGCAATCCAGGGAGCGCTGTCCTGTGCCTGGACATAACATCGTAGGACAACTTGGTCAGGTCTGCGCTTTCAAATTCAGTATTTTCTAATCTGATGATACTGCCCAGAAAATAGCTGCTTTCGTTTTTTTCTAAAAACTTAATTTGAACAGCGGATTTTTGCCCGGCACTTATCTGACGGCGCCCTCATCCGCAGCGCAACCGCCCGGAATCGCAACCGAGATGTGGGCATGATCCGTCGACAACTGCCTATCCACACAACACCGCCTGCCTGCAGGCAAACTATCAATCGGCCTCGGAGGCCTTAGACCCCGGACGATCCGACGGCAGTTCAAGAGTCTTGACGGTCAGTTTGTCTATGGTCAGCGATCCGATACTGGCCCGACCGATGATCAGGCGTCCGATCGCAAGCGCACCCAGAGCCAGCGCACCTATCGCAACTGCACCCACAGCAAAGGCGCCGATCGCTTCGGACCTCACAGCCCGTGACTTGACAGATTCAGGTCTTTCTTGAGAAGTAGATGGTCGCATCGCGGACTCGATTGTTTGAATCTTGATAGGCCGATCATAAGGGCTGATTGGCGCCGGAGCGCAATACGAAGCAACATTTTTTGTTGCAATACGTCCCCGGCATGTATGTCTCGCTGTGAGCGGCTGAATTTATCAAATATCGCCGTAAGACCTCGGCATTCAGGCCGAGGATATCAGGCGACAATAAGAGGATTCATACTGCACGAATATCCAGTATTGAATACACCACGCGAACCTTGCGCCTGCGATTGAAAGACAGGCACAGGGCGTTCTTGTGCGAGCAATCACGTGCGGTGAATTTTGTCTGGAATTTTTGCAATGCGCTTTCGTTCAAGCATTGGCAACGCAAGCGACAGTTTTTCTCATCGTATGACATGCAGCCCTACACCAAAGGGGCAGGCAAAGAACTGGGCCTGCACTCCCAGACTGTATAAGCGATCCAGGAGGAGTCTTGCCTGCGTCGGCGGCAGTGCAAGAAAGTAAAGCTGCGCTGGCGGGTGTTGCAAGGTGCGCGTCGCTCGCTGGGATGGATTCCCGTTAAAGCCAGCGCATTACGCTGGCGCAACGGTCAGATCTGGTACTGCGGGCGTCCTTTGTCCTTGTGGGACTCCTATGGACTGCACCAATACGACCTGGGTAGCGGCTGATTTTCTGAAGACGCGCGGGGCCGCTGGTACCTGAACTGTGAACGATTACGTTAAATACGCCGAGCGTCCGGTCCCGGATCAAACAGTTGTTCGGCAAGCTTGCGGCATGGATCTGGGCCTCCACGATCTTGTCACAGTCAGC
>CAZBIN010000157.1:0-7436 GCA_964491995.1 uncultured Orrella sp. | reverse complement strand
CGCGATCGCCCATCGCTGGACCTTGACTGATCGTCAAGCGCTGGAAATCCAGTCGGGTGCCCCTGCCAACGCGATCAGCGCTGAGCGCCACACTGACATTGATCTTGTGGACAATAGACTGGCGCGGTTGTAGCAACCACGCTTCAGACAAAATCAACTCATGAATCGCGCCAGGTGCCCTTAGTGGCAGCGCTGTGGCCCACCACCAGCGTGTCCGGCCCAGCAACCACCCAGAATCCCGATAAATAGTGACATTGGGGACACACTGATGGCATGCCGCCGACTCCATGTGTTTTAAAACTGACGTGAGCTTAAAAGCACTGGAACGGCTTATAAACCATATTTAAGTTATCGAGTATGATATTGATAATCACTATCATTAATATACAAAGATGACAACATTAATTTCCTCAAACCAATGGCTTAACCCTGAGATCTCTGTGACTGATGGCAATCGACTCACCACGTTCCACATTCAGGATTGCTTGAATTTTCACGGATACGATGCCGTGGGCGGGGTCGTACTGGGTTTTCGGCTGTTACAAGCTGTGCAGCAGCATCTGAACCAGGGTCAGCCCCTGGACAGAAGAGCCTTGAGTCTGTACACCGCATTTCCCGGACTTGGCGCCAGAGATGTTTTTGAATTGATCACGCGAATGTGCAGCGAAAATCGGTTCGAGCTCGATCTCGGTATTTCCCATCCGGTGGCTCTCAAAGGTGTGGCGGGCGCCTTTTACTTCAAATTCAGTTATCAGGGCGGGTCTGTCGAGCTTTCACCCATTGAAGGAGCGCCTAGCGCGGACTTCATTGCTATCGGCAAAGCGAGCAAGGACCCCAATGCAACCGCTGAACTACTCGAACGCTGGGTTGGACTCAAATACGATCTCGCCAACACCCTGCTGCAACATACTGCCGACCAGGTGATCCGCAAGCTATGATGCGCTGCATCAAACCGCTGGTCATGCCGCTTGCGATTGTGTTTTACTGGCAACTGATTGCTAGTTCTGGCCTGGTGTCGCAATATCTGCTTCCGCCACCCTACGCAGTCTGGACTGCAGCCGGGAATCTTTTTGACAGTGGTGTGCTCACCAATAGCATCCTGACCTCTCTGAGGAGGGTGCTTAACGGTTTTGGCATCAGTTGTCTGGCTGCCTTTGCACTTGCGTTGCTGGTCAACAGTTCACGGAGTTTTGAACAGATAATCAGCGCACCGCTTGCACTGCTGCGCATGATCCCGCCACTGGCAATGACGCCCTTGCTGATTCTGTGGTTCGGCATCGGCAACACGACACAGCTCGCCATCATCGTGCTGGCATCAATCTTTCCGGTATTTTTGAATACGCGGGATGGTTTGCGTAGAGTTGACCCTGCCTATAAAGAACTGGCCAAGAGCCTGCAGCTTGGCCGCATTCGCTACTTCTGGCGCATCTTGCTACCCAGTGCCACCCCGTCCATCATTACCGGGGTTCGCATTGGCTTCGGCTACAGTTGGCGTGCTCTGATTGGCGCAGAACTGATTGCTGCATCCGCTGGCCTGGGGTACCTGATCATTGACTCACAGGAAATGATGCGAACCGATGATGTCATGGTTGGCATTCTGACGATTGGCCTGATCGGCTGGCTGCTTGACAACGCGTTTGACCAACTCGTCTGTCTGCGCCTTAAACGCAGGTTTCCGGAGTTGTGTCAGACATGACCACTCTGAGCAATATCACCAAGAAGTATGGCAACCATGCCGTTATCAACAATCTGACGCTTGAGCTTGGTTCCTCACCAGTCACTGCGCTGGTTGGTGCATCAGGTTGTGGAAAGTCGACGCTCTTGCGCATTGTCGCTGGACTACTCGCCTACGACAGTGGAGCCATCACGGCAGATCACAAGAGAATGGCGATGGTATTTCAGGAGCCACGACTGCTGCCCTGGATGACGGTCAGAGAAAATCTGACCATCGCCTGCCCCGCCAGCCCCCTACCCGCCCAAATCGAGCTGACACTCAAGCAAGTGCATCTCGTCGGGATTGAGGAGAAATTTCCCAGGGAGCTCTCGGGCGGCATGGCGCAACGTGTCGCGATCGCAAGAGCTTTGCTGAGAAAGCCGGGCATCCTGCTCATGGACGAGCCGTTCGCCGCACTCGATGCGATTACCCGTGCAGAGCTTCAGCAGATGCTTGTCGGACTGATCGCTCAGGAAAGGCTGCAGTGCCTGTTTGTCACGCACGACTTGCATGAAGCTGCGCGAATCAGCGACCGCCTACTCGTGATGCAAGCCGGCAGGATTGTTGCATCGTTTGAGAAGCGGGATGGCCACTATCCGCCATCCATGAATGCAGAACTTCATCAGTTGCTGCACCAGAACCTGAAACCGAATACCAACCCAACTTGAAATTCAATAAGGAATCCAATTAATGAAAAACACATTAGCCACTCTGTTGCTAGGTCTGGCTGCGGCTGGCTCCATCGCAAGCGCTGAAACACTCGACATCAGCTATGTGAAATCACCATTCAACCTGCAGATGATTGTCATGAAAGACCAAGGCCTGCTTGAGAAAGAGATGGCCAAGCAACGTGTGGATATCAAATGGCACGAGATCACATCCGGTTCACAGCAGGCACAAGCGCTTGCCAGTGGTGATCTTGACGTTGCAGGGGTCATGAACACGGCGTCGGTGCTGATGGCCAATGCAGCCACCAATCCCGTAAAAATCCTTGCAGGGGTATCACGACCCACCGATACCTTTGCGATCGTTGGCGCGAAAGGAGGTCCGACGACTGTCGCGCAACTCAAGGGCAAGAAAGTGGCCGGACCCAAAGGCACCGTGCTGCACCAGACGCTGGTTGCCGCACTCGTGAAAGAAGGAATGACCATCAAGGACATCGAGTTCATTCAGATGGGAATTCCCCAGGCATTTGCTGCACTGCAAAGTGGTCAGATCGATGCTGCACTGCTGGCAGCCGGTGCCATTATGAATGCCGAGCGCGACGGCGCCAGAATCATCACCACCGCGACAGGGTTGACGGGCTCATGATCAGGCAGCCCGGTGGATCGCAGACAACAAAAGCCAGGCCATCGAGCTTGGAGCCAGGCAACAGGGCGTCAGCATTGAAGATGCGACCAAGCTTTACGACTGGGCGCATTTCACACAGCGGTTGAATCAGAATGATATTGACAACATGAAGACGGAAATGACTTTCATGCTTGAGAACGATCTGATGCGCCAACCGGTCCAGATCGAATCCATCATCCTGCCACAGGCTATGCAGGGCAATAGATACCACTGACTGGCAGTGCAGGCGGTCGCCCTGACAGCGCTGCCTGCAACTGTTCAGACCCGAACCTATATCTTAAATCCGTACACTTATGAAAGAATATTCCATTCAATTGCAGGACCAGGATGGCGTCATTACCCTGACCCGACAGGACCTGCTGAACTATACCGGCTATGGAAATGTCATCGCTGCGGCATTGATGATTCGAGTCTGCAAGGTTGCATTCGACCATCTCTCCCCCGACCAACCTGTGAATCGCAGGCAGCTTTACTGGAGCCTTGGATTTTGTGGGCCTGGCATTCTGGATTGTATCGAGATGATCAGTATGGCCATCCGGGAAGGTCGCTGCCTGCAAAAGCCAGTGCTGGACCATCCATACGCGCCCATGTCACTAGGCGGTCAATTCGTGTTTGACATCACTTATCAAAACAGAACTCTGCGAATCTGGCCAGATGCGGACATCTTTGATGATGAGTTCAGACATCAAGTCGCAACCTGGCAAGATATGCCCCTCACAGAAAGCAGGCAGGCATTTCTTGACTACAAACAGAGAAAGGTCGAGCAGATTCTAGATGCACCATCCGACCGCCTGTTCACGATTCAGTGGCTCGCTGAAAAATTGGCAAATCGTTGAATGTACGAGCATTTTCATGCTTGTGCAGACCGGATGCCGGACGATGGGGGGTACAAGCTTCTGCTTTCGGAGCACGACGGGCTGGGCAGCGCCTGTGCCCTTCTTTGTTGGCACAGATTGCGCTCAATCGATCGAACATTATTTTTAACCAGAAAATCATAAGATCCGGTCGTAGCGGGCCACACCGACTGACTGCTCGATGATTGCCGCGCTGTGCAGCAACTGGTCCAGGTCATCAGCCCTGCAGATGACTTGCAGCCCGACCGGCAGAGCACTGCCGAGCTGATGAATGGGCAGGCTGGCACCGGACATCTGCAGCACATTCACCTCCCGCGTCAGCACGCCGGTTCTCGCCAGCATGCGATCATCTTCTTCAGGTCCGGGATACGTCTGGGGGTACGTTGGCGCCACTGTCGGTTTTGTGGGCATGATCAGCGCATCATAAGTGTCGAATAGACTGTCGGCAGCCTCAATCAGGGTTTTGCGCCTTCGCAGAGCCGTGATGTAGGTGGCGGCGTCTATGTCGGCTCCACTGCAAATTTTGCGAAGTATGTCCGGGTTGACGAGATGTTCATTTTCCTTGGACAGACAGGATCTGAGGCTCGTATAGACCTCTGCGCGAGAGATCGTAGCGTAAATTTTGTCGAGTTCCGAGTACCACGCCTCAAGACTGACTTCTTGCACGCTGTGACCATCATTTGCGAGTTCTTCCAGGGCGCTTGTCCAGCACTTTTGCACATCGGCGTCGAGCTTGAGCTTTTTGTAGGTCGTCAACACACCAAGTCTCAAGGGTGAATGCTGTGCGACCGAGCTATGACACAAACCCAGTGCCTCTGTCACCATGCGAGCACATTCGACTT
This sequence comes from uncultured Orrella sp., assembly GCA_964491995.1. Lineage (GTDB taxonomy): Bacteria > Pseudomonadota > Gammaproteobacteria > Burkholderiales > Burkholderiaceae_B > Algicoccus. The sequence goes on along the minus strand of CAZBIN010000157.1, from coordinate 2,676 downwards.
CCCGAGTCAGTACTCCGTAGGAGTCCAGCGTTTCACTGAGAATAAATCCTCCCTGGGTATCCAGGGCTCCCCAGCCGAACTTGACGCCTACCACACCGCAGTAGGCTGCCGGGGACCGGACTGATCCACCCGTATCAGTACCAACCGAGAAAGCGCATAAGTTGGCCCTTGTCGCCACAGCAGAACCACTGGACGATCCACCCGGAATCCGGGGAGTGTCGGTTGAGTATGGATTCACGGGAGTACCATTTTTGTAATTTATGCCCGTACCACTCAGAGCGAACTCAGATGTTTTTGTTTTTCCGAGAAAGATGCAGCCTGCGGCTCGAAGTTTTCTGACGAGCTCGCCCTCGACCTGATCGTAAGTGGCTGACACATCCAGCAGTGAACCCACGCCGGTTGGCATACCGTCCACGTGAAGCAGATCCTTGACGGCGACAGGCAAACCCATCAAAACCCCTAGATCGATACCCTCGGCACGCATTGCGTCACTTACTCGCGCCTGTTCAATGGCACCATCCCAGTCTACAAACTGGTAGGCCTTATAGTAAGAATCGAACTTGTCGATACGCTCCAGATAGGCTTTGACCAGGCTTTCGGCTGTGAGATGCCCTGTGCGTAGTTGGTCGGAGAGCTGGCGAAGGCTGTAATCGATCATCTGAGATCCTCTGAACACGGGTTGTCGAGTGCGAACGCTGCATTTATCAGCTAACAATTGACGATTTTCTTCATTTATCCCGGCATCATCCTGAAAGGACGTCTTGCCGTCCAGATGTTGAACAAGGTTGATCAAGGTTGTTCGCGACTGGACTCAAGGGAGCCTCAGCTTCCAGCTTTGGGTTTATACATTTATCCCCGCGCGACAATGTGATCGAGATGATCGGTCGATCTGATGTTGCTCTTGACGCCGTCAAGTGCTTGGGACGCAAACGAGTTGAACTGGTGACTGTTTGAATATCAGGTCCAAGTATCTCATCAACGAATTTTCATCAGAATGCGCGGCATACCTCAGACAGGTGATTGAGTCGCGAAGTCACTTTTCCCCTTATTCGAACTTGCCGATCGCACTCTGAATCTCATTGAGCTTTCGTTCTGGCAAAAAATTTAACGATCAACTGACTGCATACCTGTACACTTTCTCTCAGACCATGAAACTCAGTCTTGCGCTAGCCTGACTCTGAGGTTGAACCGAATTTGCTCAGTCAAACCTCTGTGTCTTCCGCTTTACAACCCGGTAATCTTGGTTTCTCGTCGCAAATGATCAGAAAAGTCCGCAGATTAGTCGCTGCACATGCGGCAATAGCATGTCTCTTGATTCATGCGCCTCATGTACAAGCACAACCACTCACGGTTGTGGGTGACCAGAACTATCCGCCCTATTTGTTCAGGGATCAATCGGGAGATGTGTCCGGATATATCGCCGATCTATGGAAACTATGGGCACAAACAACCGGCACTGAGGTCAATCTGATTGCGACCCAGTGGGACGATGCGCAGAAATCAGTCCTTGATGGCAAAGCTGATGTTATCGAGATGATCTTTCGCACACCGGATCGGGAGTCGATTTACTCGTTTTCAGCGCCATACGCCACCGTCAAGGCGGCTATCTACACAGTGGACGGAATGTCCGGCATTTCCACACCAACCGAGCTGGCTGGCTTCGTGGTTGGCGTTCAGGAAGGTGACGCCTGCGTGTCGCGCCTCAGAGCTCTAGGCGTGAACGATCTTCGTCTCTACGACAATTACCAGCAACTGATAGGCGACATGCTGGCGCGCAATGTGCGAATTATGTGCATGGACGAGTATCCTGCCAACTATTATCTTTATCGTCATGTGGCTGATCAGGAGATTCGAAAGGCATTCACTTTCTACACCGATCACTTTCGCCGGGCTGTCAAAAAAGGAGAGCTTGCAACACTGGACATGGTCGAACAAGGTATGGCCAGAATAGATCCAGAAAAGCTGCAAGCGCTCAAGGATAAATGGATGGGTGTTCCCATTCATCCGACATCCCCATCCTACCTGGTTTTGTATGGACTAATCATCAGTCTGGTTCTCGGCGGAATTCTCGCTGCCTGGATAGCGCTATTGCGCATGGCTGTCCGAAAGAAAACCCGCGAAATTCAGGCCCAGGCCAATCAGATCGAAGCAGAACGCGACCGGTTTGAGGAAATGATTGATGCAGCCAGAGCAGGAACATGGGAGTGGAATATCCAGACCGGCGAATGCCAGTTCAATGAAAGGTGGGCAAACATGCTCGGTTACCGACTCGAGGAGCTGATGCCAGTCTCATTCGCTACCTGGCAACATTTGATTCACCCTGACGATTTACCCTTGGCCACTGAGGCAATCGAGAAGCACCTGAGTGGCAAAAGCAAGTATTACGAAATTGACTTCCGCATGCGGCACAAGGACGGTCGCTGGATATGGCTTGCCGATCGCGGTCAGCTGGTGTCCAGGACACCGGCAGGTTTGCCTTTGCTCATGCGAGGTACGCATATTGACATCAACGAAAGCAAACTCGCAGACGAAATCATTCAGTGGCAGGCCAACTATGACAGTTTGACCCATCTACCAAACCGGCGCATGTTCAATGAACGACTAACTGAAGCAGTCAAGAGGGCTGAATCGAGCCTTGAAAAAGTGGCCCTGCTCACGATCGACATTGACCAGTTC
>CAZBIN010000156.1:0-7459 GCA_964491995.1 uncultured Orrella sp. | reverse complement strand
TTGGTTGAAGCTCCCGCCGAAAGGTGGAAGCGGTGGTGGAAATTTTCGTAATATGCCTTGAGAGCCGCATAAATGCTGGGCGAGTGGCGGAGAGGGTGGGATTCGAACCCACGGTACGGGAAAACCGTACGCCTGATTTCGAGTCAGGTACATTCGACCACTCTGCCACCTCTCCGAACCAGCCCGCAATTCTAACAGAAACTACGGGCGACAACAGCCAAATATGTTGTCATGGGGAGCTGGCTCTTTAGAGGGTGCCAAAAAATCGTGATCATCCCTATCAAACCTTTACACTAGACGCTATGGAAATCTTACTGGAGTGGCATGACCATGCTCTTTTTGTTGTCTCCTGCCAAGAAGCTTGACTACGATTCTCCTCTCGCAGTCAGCCTGCACACGGATCCGCTGTTTGTAGATGAGGCCAAGGGTCTGATAGAGATTCTTAAAGCCAAGAGTGCTTCGGATGTCGCTGAACTGATGTCTTTGAGTCCCGCACTCGCAGAATTGAACGTGGAAAGGTATCAGAACTGGTCTCCCAGATTTACATTAAGCAACGCCAGACCGGCAGTTCTGGCGTTTAATGGTGACGTCTACGAGGGTCTTCAAGCCAGTGACCTTGCTGAAAAAGAGTTGCAGTGGGCGCAGGAGCATGTCGCCATTCTCAGTGGGCTTTACGGGGTGTTGAGGCCGCTGGACCTGATGCAGCCTTATCGACTCGAGATGGGTACCCGGCTGGAGAACAGCCAGGGCAAGAACCTGTATGACTACTGGAAGGCAGTTATTGCACCGTATCTGAACGGGCGTCTGGCCAGGGAGAAAGATCCCGTGGTGGTCAATCTTGCATCTGATGAGTACTTCAAGGCCGTTGACACAAAGAATCTCAAGGCACGCGTGATCCAGTGCGTGTTTCAGGACGAGAAAGCAGGACAATGGAAAATCATCAGTTTCTATGCCAAACGTGCGCGAGGACTGATGGCACGCTATGCGATCAAGCATCGTGTCACACGACCCGAGATGCTCGCAGAGTTCGATAGCGAGGGGTATGCTTACGTCAAAGAGATCTCCTCGCCAGACAAGCTTGTATTTCGCAGACCTGAAAACTGGGAATCAGACTCATGACCGACAGACAGCTCAACCAGAAGATCAAGGCCTACCCTCGCGTTGCTCTCGTGTTGCAGGGCGGTGGTGCTTTGGGATCCTATCAGGCGGGTGTTTATGAGGGGCTGGCACATGCCGGTATTCATCCGAACTGGGTTGCGGGTATTTCGATTGGTTCGCTGAACTGCGCCATCATTGCCGGCAATCCCCCTGAGAAACGGGTTGAGCGTCTGCATGAGTTCTGGAACACCATCTGCAGCCCTCCGGTGTGTCCTGCACACTGGTCAGCCAATCCGTTTGTATCCGCATTCGGAGTCCAAAAAGATGCAAGTTCTGATGGATCTGGCGGTGGCATCCTGAGCGATGTCGGTAACGGGTTTGGTCATTTTCTTGGGGCGCACAGTCCCTTGGCAAATCCTTGGGCAAGCATGTTTGAAGGTGCGACACAAGCGATGTTCGGCTCCATGGCGGCGATGAATGCCATCATGAGCGGACAGACCGGCTTCTTCAAGCCAAGAGTGATGGGTCCGGGGTCTGGATCACCCGATCAGACCAGTTTCTACGACACCTCACCGATTCTGGAAACGCTGGAAAAGTTTGCCGATTTTGACAGAATCAATAGCGGTGAAACGCGTGTTTCACTGGGAGCAACCAACGTTGCAAGTGGCAATTTTGTGTATTTCGATACCGAGACGACCCGGCTGACGCCAAAGCATTTTCTGGCGTCAGGCTCGTTGCCGCCCGGGTTTCCCGCCACCGAGATCGACGGCGAGTATTACTGGGATGGTGGATGTGTTTCCAACACGCCACTGGAATATGTCCTTGGAACGTCGCCGCGCAAGGATACGCTGGTGTTTCAGGTTGATCTCTGGAGTGCTCAGGGACCCTTGCCAACAGATGTCTTGCAGGTCACCGAGCGTTTGAAAGATATTCAATACTCCAGTCGTACGCGGACAGTGACTAATGTGGTTCATCTTGCTCAGCAAATGAGAAAGGTGCTGATTGATACTGTCGCGCGTATTCCGCAGGAGGTTCGTGACAAAGATCCCTGGTTTCAGGAAATCGTGCACCGCATGATGGGCGCGCGCTATAACGTGATTCACCTTATCTATCGCAACAAAGCGAACGAAGGGCATTACAAGGACTATCAGTTCAGCAATGAAACCATGAGGATGCACTGGCAGACCGGACAGCACGATATGAACGAAACGCTCGCGTTTCCGGAGTGCCTTGAAATGCCCGCAGAAGGTGAGAACTTTGTAACTTTTGACATTCATTCGCGCAAGCGCAGTTCTTCACAGTTTCATGACGGGCACGCAAGCAGAGGTGTGCCAGAATCATCTGTCGCCTCGGTTGCGGACAAGAAGTTATCCGCAACCAAAGAGCAGGTGGCAAAACCGCCTGCTGTGAAAACCCCGGCTCAAAAAGCAATCAAGGCTTCAGGTAGTCGTAGGCCACCTCGCCAAGCCCCAAAGTAAGATCGCAGACCAGGTGTTTGCCTGAGACGATCTCCAGAATTGGCAGATCGGCAACGGGAGCGAGTGCATGCTTGAAGAACTCCAGCTGCGCGGGGCCAGTCCATGCTCCCTTGATTTTGACATCCTGCAAGTAAAAACGAACCAGTTCGCATACCCTTGCAGTGCCATCGACATGCGGGATGATCTTGAGAAGATAGTTCGGATTTTCTGACATGGCTTTTTGCTCAGCCGCGATATCAAGTTCCTGATATTTGTAGCCCATGGTGCCGGTTGCAATTCTCACGGGACCGTAATCAAGTGTGCCCAGAAGCGTATCGGACGCGACCTGGAGCGTGGGTTTGGCCAGTTTTTTTGGAAACCCCCACAGCTCGCGACCGCCCGCAATCGGCGCTTCGTCATCCAGATACATCATGTGCGTGTATCCACCCTTGCGGCCTTGCTCGTCAATGACTGAGATGACCTGACCAGACTCCGTATAGTCTCCAAAACCTGAAGAGTCAGGCATACGGATGAATTCGTAATTGACGATGGGATCCGCAATGCTCAGTGGCTCGGGAACCACGGCGCGCAAGGCGTCAGGATCTGTGCGGTAGGAGATAATAAAAAACTCGCGATTCACGAACTTGTAGGGCCCTTTCGGGAAAGATGGGCTGGTGAACGGCATGGAATAAGCGTTGGCGCGAATATCGGCAATTTTCAATTCAGTCTCCTGTAGAGATGAGATGCTTGAGGACTGCAAGGGCAGGTGTGGGCGGTCGTACAAACGCATTCGGTTTGGGAGCGCCTGGACAGCAAGAGTGCCTGGATAACAAAAGAACTCCTTCTGGCAGTGTCCAGGTTACAAACATACTGCTGTAAAAATATTCAGACTTTGGTCGTGCAGATCAGTTCCAGGGGTCTGTCGGGATTGAGCGGCTTGACCGCGACTCTCACGTTACCAAAGTCACCAAATCCTTCAACCATGGGTAAGCAGCACTTAGCTTTAGAGTAAGCCCTGAGTGCATCAGAATCAATCCCGACCTAAGCAGCTGCGGTTTCGATATCGATGGCTCGTGATTCACGAATGATGTTCTGAACCGCTTTTTGCAGTTGCCGCAACGGATATATCCAGTCTGCAAAGTCAGTTTCGCCCGACCGGTCGACAAGCGAGGCGGAGGCTTGCTGCAGGTCGCTGTCACGCAATGCCTCTTCGAGTTGTTTCATGGCCTTCTGGAGAGATGAAGAGTCACTCGAAGGGCTCGCACATGCCTGAGTAATCAGCGTGCTGATCTGGGCGGCCATGATGTGGTTCTGAATTAACAGGTTGTTGAGTTCTGCGACACACTGCTGATAAGAGGGGGGTTCACCCATCATGCGATAAAAGGCTTGCGCAAAGTTGCTAAACGCGACCAATGCGTTGCGTCTCGCGAGCGGTAGTGAATAGGTCTGTATGCGACGCCTTTGCGAGTCGTTCTCGGGCGTTTCAAGCAGTTCAATCCCCGTGCGCAGGTACTCTTGGTTAGCTCGAATGGCTGCGCGGGCGAGCGATGGCAGAGAATTGGCTTCCCACCATGGCAGAAAGAAGCTGCAGACAAACGCAATCAAGGAGCCGATGATGGTGTCCAGGGCACGTTCTGCGACAAGATCATAAGATGATGGCAACAGAAAATGCAGACCAATCAGCAAGGTCGTCGTCATGAAAATCGACGCGACAAGGTAGTTGATGATCGTGAAGCTAAAGCCGATGACAATTGATGCGATCATCACCAGGGCGAGGGTCTGAGGGTCATTCGTCAGAAAAAACACTGCAAAAGCCAGTACACATCCAATCAGCGTTCCGATCAGCCGCGCCGTGTTGCGCTGTTTGGTCAGAGAAAACGCGGGCTTCATGATGATGACGACAGTCAGAACAATCCAGTAGCCGTGCGGCCCGAGTTGGGGGAACACCAACCCCAGCATCAGCGCGATCGCCACGCCCAGGGATACGCGAAGCGAGAAGCGTAAAGTTGGAGAGTCCATCCGCAGGTTGCTGGTTAGCAGACCTGGACGAAACGATTGACGGGATAAAAACTCAACGAGCGATGTTTCAAGCTGCTGGCTGTTGAGTGGGGTCTCGCCGGCCGGCATGCTAGTCTGCACCAGCATGTGCTCGACCAGGCGGTTGACGTTGCGCAGACGGCGCAGAACCTGAACGCAGATTGCGTAGGTCTCGGGCTCGAGTTGTTGAAATCCGTCAAGCTTCATCTGCTCGATCTCGTACTCCAGGGCTCTGAGTTCTGCCTTCACACTATTGCGCCGCATCAGCTTTTTCTCACGTGTGACGGCCTGAGCGATACGTTCAATTTCTGATGACATTTTCAGGAGCGCATCGCGCATAAACAAGATGGTGTCTGATTGCCCAAGCTTGCGGTGCAGCAGGGTGTAGTCAGTGTGAGTCGCGACCATCAATTCCAGAATGTTGATCATGTCGATGAAGACGTTCCAGATCATGACCTTGCGTGGAGATCCCGCCAGGGCTTCCTTTGAAAGCCGTCGCAGGATCATGTCGCGCGCAGCCTGGTGCTGATCGCTCATGGTGGCCTGGGTTGAAAGCAGGCGTCGGTAGGCTTCATCGATATCGCTGCCCGGGTCGTACATCTCGCCGCGGGCCGCGACATAATTTGCCGTTGCAAACAGGGCGACCGATAGGCACTGCTCCTCTTCGCGGACCGCCAGAGGAAGGCTAATGAGTGTGCTGAAACAAAGGTAAAAAAAAGCACCACCTAAGGTGATCAAGGTGTGTTGAATGACCAGGTCCGGGGTGAGCGGGGTGTGCATCGTCGCTATAGTGACGATCAGGCAGCCCATGCCAATGATGCCTCCCCGTTTACCGAAGACGGCAAACATTGAAAACACAAAGGTTTGGGAGACCACCGAGATCAGCAGTAGGACTGGATAGCTCGAAGCAAGTCCAGTCAGACTGACCGACAGTACGCCGAGCACCATACCGCCTGCCATCTCGCGAATGCGCTGCTGCAAAGGACCTGGCTGGTCGATGATGGCCACACAAAGCGCGCCAAGGCCTGCAATCATGCCTACTTCCGAATCGGTGGCAAACAGTGCTGCGATCGAAAAGGCGAGTAGAACCCCCAGCCCTCTGCGCATCCCGCTCACAAAGTGATGGCTGTAGATGAACCTCTGGATACGCGTGAGTCTTGATTCGGTCATGCCGAAACTCTACTTGATTTTCGTGTAGCAGAGCAGGGGGGGCTAGCCAAATAGTGAGCGGTCCGAGGATGGACGTATACGGGATGACAGGTGTGTCCGGTTTGCGACAATTGATCGTCTAATTTGCGCTGCACTGCGGAAAAAGTTAAATTGGCAGATTGGTGTGCAAATCATCATCTGCCATTTGCACACGTTTTCGGTTCATCCGCAGCGACAGGCTTCGTGTTGAACCGGTTAGATATTTGCCGAAATTCCCATCACAAGTGGTGAGTCAGGCATCCGTTTCAATCCATTGCGCCAAATTGGGCGTGTGCTGAACCGAACGGTGAAGGTACGTCGGGAGTGTTGGGTGGTTGGGCGGCCAGGCTCTGTGAGTCTGAAAGCGCCAGTCATGTGACAGATGCCAGCGTGGCTTCGATGCAATCAGATGTCTGACTGCATGACCGGGTTGGTAATGCGGGTCATGAAAGGATACAAAACATGGAATTGACAGGCGCGGAAATTGTCGTGCATTGCCTGGCCGAAGAAGGCGTTGAACACGTTTTCGGGTACCCGGGTGGTGCTGTTCTTTACATCTACGACGCAATATACAAACAAAAGAACTTCGAACACATACTGGTCAGGCACGAGCAGGCCGCTGTGCATGCGGCAGATGCCTATTCGCGCTCATCCGAAAAGGTCGGTGTTTGTCTGGTCACCAGCGGTCCTGGCGTCACCAATGCTATTACGGGCATCGCGACAGCCTATATGGACTCGATCCCGATGGTGATCATCAGTGGTCAGGTGCCGACGCATGCCATCGGCGAAGATGCATTTCAGGAATGCGACACGGTCGGTATCACCCGTCCTTGTGTCAAACATAATTTTCTGGTGCGTAACGTCAAGGAACTTGCCGATGTGATGCGCAAGGCCTTTTATATCGCGCGCTCGGGTCGTCCAGGACCCGTGCTGGTTGACATCCCCAAAGATGTCACAATCGCAAAAACCAAGTATTCACTGCCCACCTCCGAGGTGGTCATGCGCTCGTATGCGCCGATTGTCAAAGGTCATCAGGGTCAGATCAAGAAAGCGGTACAGATGTTGCTGCAGGCCGAGCGGCCCATGATTTATACCGGTGGTGGCGTGATTCTCTCAAATGCCTCTGAGCAGTTGCGTGCTTTGGTCCGCCTCGTGGGCGCACCTTGCACCAACACGCTGATGGGTCTGGGGGCCTACCCTTCAAGTGATCCACTGTTTGTCGGCATGCCGGGTATGCACGGAACTTACGAGGCGAACATGGCGATGCAGCACTGTGATGTGCTGCTAGCCGTCGGAGCGCGATTTGATGACCGCGTGATTGGCAATCCTAAGCATTTTGCGCAGCATCCACGCAAGATTATCCACATTGACGTCGATCCATCCTCCATTTCCAAGCGGGTCAAAGTCGATGTGCCGATTGTGGGCAACGTCAAGGACGTTCTCAATGAGATGATCGCCCAGTTGCAGGATGCTCTTAGAGAAAGCAAGCCGGCGGGTGAAGGAATCAAGAAGTGGTGGGAGCAGGTCGAGGTCTGGCGCAGTCGTCAGTGCCTGAATTTTGCACTCTCAGACGAGTTGATCAAACCCCAGGCCGTGGTTCAGAAGATGTGGGAAGTGACCCATGGCGAGGCGTTTGTGACGTCAGACGTCGGCCAGCATCAGATGTGGGCGGCCCAGTA
>CAZBIN010000155.1:0-7468 GCA_964491995.1 uncultured Orrella sp. | reverse complement strand
TCAATGCCCAGCTTCAGAAAATTGGTCAACAGATGGCTGAAGAATGGCTTCAGAAAGCGGGTCCCCAGGGGCAGGAATTGCTCAAATCGCTTAATGCCTCCAAATAACACCATATCCGATATGCTGAGGAGTAGGTTATGACTGTATCTGATGCTGCATTAAATCCAACCATTCCTGAAGGCTGGCTGGATCCCAAGAGCCTTCCGGCTCATCTGAAGTCTCATTATCTGGATCCAGCAACAATGGAGTGGCAACCGTCAAAGTTTCCAGGTATCAAGACAAAAGTGCTGTACGCAGACCCGGCGACGGGGATGTCCACCATTCTGTTCAAAATGGAGCCCGGCGCAATCGTACCGCTGCATGAGCATACGGCGATTGAGCAGACTTACATGCTTGAAGGTAGTCTGGTCGATCAGGAAGGGGCGGCTTTACCGGGCCAGTTCGTTTGGCGACCCGGCGGACACGTACATCAGGCGTACTCACCCAATGGTGCTGTCTTGTTGTCGATTTTCATGAAGCCGAATCACTTCGCGAATGGAACAGAGTTCTTTGTGAAATGACCGGATAGTATGCCAACCAGCGCAGTTCGATAAGACGATCGGCGCCATGAGTTTCCGAGGTGGCTCATGGCGCCGGTTTGTCCGGTGTCAGTATTTCCGAATGAACGGATCCGGCATGTCTAGATCACTTGAAACCCACACACTCTTGGTTTCGAGGTATTCCTTGACAGCTTCGATACCACCTTCACGGCCAATGCCACTGTCTTTGTAGCCACCAAACGGTGTGGTGTAGCTGGTCGAGCGATAGTTGTTGATCCACACGGTGCCAGCTTTCAGGCGATCCGACATATACATGGCACGATGCAGGCTCTGGGTCCAGACGCCAGCCGCCAGACCAAAACGAATGTCGTTACCGATCCGGATAGCGTCTTGCTCGTCCTTGAACTTGATCACGGCCAGCACGGGCCCGAAAACCTCTTCCTGAGCAATGCGCATCTGGTTGTGAACATCCACAAATATCGTGGGTTCAACAAATTGACCTGCACCGTATTCAGGTCCTTGCGGTGAGCGACCACCGGTCAGGCAGCGAGCCCCCTCATCCTTTGCGATCTGGATGTACTGCATGACTTTTTCGTACTGAGGTCGGGTGGCCACGGGACCCACCTGCACATCTGTTCGCGACGGATCACCCAGGCGGGCTTTCTCCGTGATGGCTTTGAGCTTGTGCACGAATTCGTCGTGAATGCTCTCCTGAACCAACAACCGTGATCCCGCCATGCAGGTTTGACCACCCGCCGAGAAAATGCCGGTGATGACGCCATTGGCCGCGCGGTCCAGATTGGCGTCATCAAAAATGATGTTGGGGGATTTGCCACCAAGCTCGAGCGACACGCGCTTGAAGTGTGCGGCGGCAAGCACGTTGACTCGACGACCCCCTTCATCCCCACCCGTGAAGGCGATGCGGGGCACTTTCGGGTGCGTCACCAAGGGTTCACCAACCTCATTTCCAAATCCAGTGACAACGTTAAAGACACCAGGTGGAAATCCGGCTTTGGCAAACAGTTTTGCCAGCACAAACAGTGATACAGAAGTGTGTTCCGAGGGCTTGGCAACAATCGTGTTACCGGCACACAGCGCGGGTGCAACCTTCCAGGCGGTCAGAAGCAGTGAGGAGTTCCATGGCGTAATGGTGGCAACGACACCCATGGGCTCGTAGCGCACATAGTTGAATACCTTGGGTTTGTCCATCGGGACGACGAGACCGTGAATCTTGTCTGCCAAGCCGGCGTAGTAATAGAAATACTTGGCCATGTAGCGGACCTGCCCGCCCACTTCGCTGCGCAGTTTGCCGTTGTCCCGACTTTCGGCCTCGGTGAGCTCGTCTGCATGCTGTTCGATCAGGCCTGCGAGTTTGAGCAGAAGCATGCCGCGATCACTGGCTGACATCTGACCCCATGGGCCTTGCATCGCTGCATCAGCGGCCAGAACGGCCCGCTCGACATCATCGGGTCCGGCTTGGGGAATCTTCGCCCATGGCTCTCCAGAAAACGGATCCAGTGAGTCGAACCATTTTCCGGTCAGTGGATCGACCCATTCGTTGTTGATAAATAGCTGATATTTTTCCATGCTTCCTCTACCTCATAATCGCCAAGACTTCTTACATGATCGAAATGAGTTTGAGTCTTGACGGATGTTGCTTTATCGGGTCTGTGCCCAGGCTATCTTTGCCAGAGAGTGTCTGGATGTCCGAGCTTGCGATTGATGGTGCGCGCAATGATGAACAACAAGTCTGCCAGACGGTTAAGGTACTGCTGCGCGTGAGTATCGAGTATGTCCGTCTTGGCGACATGCACGACCGATCGTTCGGCTCTTCTGCAAATGCTTCGTACAACATGCGCCTGCGCCGCGATCGGGTCTCCTCCAGGAAGAATGAACTCTTTCAGGGCAGGCAATGAAGCGTTGAGATGGGTGATCTGTGTGTCCAGGAACTGGATCTGATCGTCTCGCAGTTGCTGATATCCTGGAATGGCCAGTTCACTGCCAAGATCGAACAAAGCGTGTTGCGCCGGGGAGATGGCATCAATCGCTTCGTGCAGATCCGCGTTGTCGACGACGGCGCGCTGAAGCATCGAAATCAGCAGGCCAAGCGCACTGTTGAGCTCATCAACATCGCCCATTGCAACGATTCGTGCGTGGGTTTTCGAGACTCGGGTCCCATCGGCCAGACCGGTTGAACCGTCGTCCCCGGTTCGGGTGGTGATGACGGTCAGTCGGTTGGTCATGTCAGGGGACTCCAGGTTGAAGATGTTAAAGATCGATCAAAGGACGTAGCGTGCCAGATCCTGACTTGCAGCCGTTTCGGCCAGCTTGTCGTTCACGTATTGTGCATTGATGATGACGGACTGAGCACTCTGGTTGGCGGCATCGAATGAGAGTTCTTCGAGAAGCTTTTCCATCACGGTGTACAGACGCCTTGCACCGATGTTTTCGTTGCGTTCGTTGACCTCAAACGCAATCTCGGCCAGTCGGGCAATGCCGTCTTCTTCAAATGACAGCTCGACTTCTTCGGTTGCAAGCAGGGCGCTGTATTGTTTGGTCAGCGATGCATCTGTATCGCACAAAATCCGCACAAAATCCTGTGCGGTCAGAGATTCCAGCTCAACGCGAATTGGAAACCGCCCCTGGAGCTCGGGAATCAGATCAGATGGACGCGACAGATGGAAGGCACCCGATGCGATAAAAAGGATGTGATCGGTATGCACCATGCCATATTTGGTCGACACCGTCGTGCCTTCCACGAGAGGCAACAGGTCGCGCTGAACGCCCTGGCGTGAAACATCCGCAGTGCCTGATTCCTGGCGTGCAGCAATTTTGTCGATTTCATCCAGAAACACAATGCCGTTTTGCTCGACCTGCTTGAGCGCAAGGGTTCTGATGTTCTCTTCATTGACCCGTTTGGCGGCCTCTTCTTCGGTGATCAGACGGAAGGCTTCAGTCACCGGCATCTTGCGTGCTTTCTTCTTCTCCTTGGCCAGACCTGCGAACATGCCCTTGAGCTGTTCCGTCATTTCTTCCATGCCAGGCGGACCCATGATATCCATTTGCGGCATGGGCGCGTTGATCTCGATCTCGATTTCCATGGTGTCGAGCTTGCCTTCACGCAAACGTTTTCTGAACGTCTGGCGGGTCGCATTTTCTTCACGAATGGGTGAACCATCGGCTGCACGGGGAGGCGCAATCAGAACATCCAGAATCCGGTCTTCTGCTGCTTCTTCCGCCTGTGTGCGGACCCGACTCATTTCCTGTTCCCGGGTCTGCTTGACAGCGACTTCGGCGAGATCGCGAATGATGGTGTCCACGTCACGTCCGACATAGCCGACTTCGGTGAACTTGGTCGCTTCGATTTTGATGAAAGGGGCATTGGCCAGTTTGGCCAGACGTCGGGCGATCTCGGTCTTACCGACGCCGGTGGGTCCAATCATCAGAATGTTTTTGGGATGAATCTCGCTGCGCAATGGCTCACTGACCTGCTGGCGCCGCCAACGGTTACGTAGCGCCACAGCGACGGCACGTTTGGCCGCTTGCTGGCCAACGATGTGCTTGTCGAGTTCTGACACGATTTCGCGTGGTGTCATCGTAGTTGCAGACATGCGCAAAGCCTCTTGGGATTAAAGAACTTCAATGATGTGTTGCTGATTGGTGTAGATACAAAGATCCCCTGCAATCGTCAAAGATGCTTTGACAATGTCTTTGGGGTGCATCTCGGTATGTCTGAGCAGTCCCAGCGCCGCCGACTGGGCGTAAGCACCACCCGAACCGATAGCGGCCAGTCCGTTCTCAGGCTCAAGCACATCGCCATTGCCCGTGAGAACCAGCGTGTGCTCCTTGTCCGCGACGATCAACATGGCTTCGAGTCGTCGCAGAATCCGGTCGGTTCTCCAGTCACGGGAGAGCTCCACCGCTGCACGCATCAGGTGTCCCTGGTGCTTCTCGAGTTTGCCTTCAAAGCGTTCCTGGAGTGTGAAGGCGTCAGAGGTCGCACCAGCAAACCCTGCCAGAACTTTGTCGTGATAAAGCCTGCGGATTTTGCGAGCAGTGCCTTTGATGACGATGTTGCCAAGCGTGACTTGACCATCGCCTCCCATTGCGACTTCTTCGCCCCTGCGGACGCAGACAATGGTCGTTGCGTGAAATTGTTCCATACGGTGTCTTCAGTGGGTCATCCTGAAGTGCTGAACATTTCAGGATGACGTTTTACAGGCTTGTTGCTACTCAGTCACCGAACATCTTCTGGCGCATTTCACGCCGTTCCTGTGCTTCGAGTGAGAGGGTCGCAGTTGGGCGTGCCAGAAGTCTGGGTAAACCGATAGGCTCACCCGTCTCTTCACACCAGCCGTATTCCCCGGAATCAATGCGGGTGATCGACTGCTGAACCTTTTTGAGTAGCTTGCGTTCGCGGTCTCGGGTGCGCAGCTCAAGCGCGTGCTCTTCTTCGATGGTCGCCCGATCGGCCGGGTCAGGCACGAACTGCGTTTCGCGAAGATGCTCGGTTGTCTCTCCTGCATTGCTCAGAATCTCTGACTCCAGACTCTTAAGCTTTTCCTTGAAGAAGGCCAGTTGAGCGGCGTTCATGTATTCAGACTCGGGCATCTTGAGCAGCTCCTCTTCAGTCAGGATGCGAGTCGAACCGGACACATCAGAGGTTCCGGTATTCTTGTTTGCTGCCTTCGTTGCCATGCGCGTACTCCGTTACAGTCAGTTGCCGTTACAGCCGGCTGTCATTCATTTGACCAGGCATTGCTCCAGGCCTTTCATAAAAATTTCCTGGGGTAGCTTGCGGCCGATAAAAACCATCTTGGTTGCTTTTTTCTCACCATGTGCCCAGGGTTTACCGGGCTCTGCACCCATGATCATGTGCACACCCTGGAACAGCATGCGACGGTCGATGCCTTTCATGTAGAGGATGCCCTTATACCTCATTAAGTCCGGACCGTATACCTGAACCAGCCCCCCGAGAAATTCTTCGAGGCGCATGGGATCGAACGCCTTGTTCGACTGAAACACGAATGCACCGATCTCGTCACTGTGCGCATGGTGGTGGTCATGCCCATGGTCATGGTGATGATGCGGGTCGTGGCAGTGCGGATCATGGCAGTCATCATGGTCATGCGAGTGAGCATGTGCGTGATCATGTCCATGATCATGCGCGGCATCTGGATGTGTCTGGGCAAGGAATTCGGGATCGATGTCCAGAATCGTGTTCAGGTTAAAGCCGCTAATGTCGATGATCTTGCCGAGATCGGTCTCTCCGAAGTGCACAGACTCGATGTGCGCGCGCGGATTGATACGGACAAGGCGCTTGCGCAAGACCTCATACTGATCATCGGAGACCAGGTCCTTTTTTGAAACGAGGATTCTGTCCGCAAAACCAACCTGCTTTTGCGCTTCTTCCTGCTTGTCCAGTGTCTGCATGCCATGCTTGGCGTCGACAATCGTGATCACGCTGTCCAGCCGGAAGTACTCGGCAACCTCGTCGTCCATAAAGAAGGTCTGGCAGACAGGGCCAGGGTTGGCCATGCCTGTTGTCTCGATAATGACTCGTTCGTAACTCAGTTCGCCTGCCTCGCGGCGCTGACGCAGATCAATCAGCGTGCGCATCAAGTCGCCACGAACCGTACAACACACGCAGCCGTTGGACAGTTCGATAATTTCTTCGTCGTGGACTTCGACCAGCAGGTCGTTGTCGATGCTTTCAGGTCCGAATTCGTTCTCGATCACCGCGATGCGCTTGCCGTGATACTCGGTCAGGATGCGCTTGAGCAGGGTGGTCTTTCCTGCCCCGAGAAATCCCGTCAGGATCGTTACTGGCACCATCTCATCGATCGGTCTGGGGGGTGTTTGCATCATAAAAACTCTTTCAAAGGTGACGCGGGATTACATCACAGCTGCCGCAGTGGGTAAACCCGTCCGGTTAGGGTTTATACCGAATTATCCGGGCAACGCACAGTCTTTTGTATATGGGGGCGACCTACCTGATTTTCAAGTCTGGCAGGGCAGCTTTTGTTGCTGGACTGCAGGCTTGCACTGCGCGCAGGTGCCATATAACGTCAATTCATGGCTGTCGACCAGGAAGTCCGGGGGGGCGAGTTGCGCAAGATTTCCCGGACATGCATGAATGTCATAGACACGCCCGCAGCGCTGACAGCTGAAATGATGGTGATGGCCGTGCGCGAATTCGAATCTTGGATTCTCGCCAGGCAAGGACACGACTGTGAGATTGTCCTGTGCGACCAAAGCTTTGAGCGTTCGATAGACTGTGGCCAGGCCGAGCGAAGCGACGTCCTTTTTTGCAGCATGCAGAACTTCGGTCGCCAGCAATGGCCGGTCTGCTTCAAGCAGTACCTGGCGGATCGCTGAACGTTGACGAGTCGATCTTTCCATGGGGCATGATAACGGTCAATGGGATATTCGAGGATGATAAAAACCCGAACCGTGAGGTTTTTTCGTGCAAAGTCTTATTGAGAATGAATTTTCATTATAATGGCAAACCAAGCCCGCAAAGCGGCAAGTGTTGTCTGGTAGGCCATATGAAACGCATGATGTTCTCAAGCCCGATGTTGTGGGGCGTTGCCCGACGACTTCGTTTTGTTGCGACTCTGCTACTGCTGCTATGGCTGGCAGTGTGGGCTGTGTTGCCCTCAGATGGAGTCTGAGTATGAGTTGCGGTGTTGATCTGAGCGACGTCACGATTGCCTATCGAGGGCATCCTGCTGTGCACCACGTGTCAGGCAGTTTTGCACCAGGTTCGATGACAGCCATCATTGGCCCCAACGGCGCAGGGAAGTCGACACTTTTAGGGGCGATCGCCGGCACCAGAAAACTGACGCAGGGTTCGATCCGGTTTGCGTCCGAATCGCTTCCGGGCGACAGGCAGCTGGCTTACCTGCCGCAACTTTCAGGTATCAACC
>CAZBIN010000154.1:0-7483 GCA_964491995.1 uncultured Orrella sp. | reverse complement strand
TTGCAAGAAACTGGTTCTATTATCTCAAAAACTTGCAGATATTGACAGCACTAATTGCCCGGAAACCCGCATGAATACTGGGTTTATATCGTTATTCAGCGCGGACTATCGACTGTCGGTGCAAAACAAGATCGGGATCTATACGACCAATGGTTCTGCACTCCGGTGCCCTATTGGTCATGAAAGCTTGATGAGAAATGCATACGACAGCCTCAGACAACAACACGGATGCCCCGGCCCCGTCGTCTCGCCAAAGGCTTCAGCTCCGTTCATCAAGGTTTATCGCCGTTGACAAACCTATCGCCACCACTCGAAAAACACAGTAAGTTCAGATATCAATGCGGGGTTGTCGTCCTGAATAACGCTTCAGAGCGTGTCGTCGATATAGAACCGCCATTCGCGTGCTTGCTTGTCAGACACTCACCAGCTCTCGTTCGATGTGAGGACGACGTTCGGGGCGCAGCGCTTTGTCTGTTACCAAGTCAACCGGTCGACCCAGCAAATCCTCCAGATAAAACTGGACACCAAAGTACCGACGGGAGGTAGCAGGGCCATCGAACGCCACCAGGACATCGATGTCGCTCGAGTCAGACGCAGATCCACGGGCGGTTGAAACGAACAGGGCCAGACTCACTACGTCAAACTGTTTTTGCGGATGGGGTTTGCTGGAAGGCCATGTCTGAGTCTAGCCAATAATATACCGAGACGATGTGCTGGTAAGCATGGAACTACAAAGCAGAATGCCCGGATGAGCACTGTTAACGTAAGCCAGTCAGTAAATAACGCCGAAAGCTGGCACGATCAAAACCACCTCAGCCAGTTTCTCGCCTGCGGTCTCCAGCAAACGACTGTCGGTCGGGATCTCTATAGCTTTAGGCCGAACCGTCGAATCCATCGCCATGGCTCTCAAGGCCTTCCAGGTGATCAGCTTTAAAAAGAACTACTTCGATGGGTAGTCCTCCTCGAGTTAAAGGGCGACGATTGCTGTGTCTTCAACAATGATGATCGTCCTATGAGTCTCTGATCAATTAACTGTCAATCACAGCCTCAATACGCGCTCTTCTTGGTCCGGTGAGCCCTTTGGTTTCCGAACAGGCGGGCAACTTCTGTGACAACATCGTCAGAGTTTGCAGCACGAAGGGCTGCAGCGATATCTCTTCAAGTACGAACAAGACCACTGGATAGATGCGGCACCGAGATTGCACCTAACGTCTTTCAAGAAAAACTAAATGGAAGGTCGATGGTCGAGTATATGGTCATACATCGCTGATGCGGCAGGTGACATCGAATGACCTCGGCGGCGTATGAGATAGCTTCTGCGCTTGAGATCAATCATAGGCATCTCTCGGGTGTACAAACCAAGACTTTTGCACAGTGGTAATGACAGTGAAGTGACTGTGGTGACGCCAATTCCTGCCTGAACCAAGGCCAGTACTGTTGAGTACTGTTCAACGGTCAGCACCCCCTCCATTCTTCGCGGATAGAGGACGCTATCAAGATATTGCAGGATCATGCTGCTGCGAAAGTGGTAGATGAAAGTCTGATCAGCGATATCACGTATCCGGATCTGTGCTTGATGGGCAAGTGGGTTACCTGGGCTGCACGCAAGATAGAAACGCTCGCACGCGAGTTCCTGTGCAACAAGATCACTGGCATCTCCATACCGCGAAACAATCGCGAAATCCACGTGACCCGCTCTGGTGAGTTCCACACAAGTATGCGCGAAGTGGTCCGCCACATCAATCGAGATCGAAGGGTGATTCTGCAAGAAGGTTGCAAGCACCGGTGGGAACCAGCACGCAGCCAACGAAGGCAGAATCGCGATGGCTGCCTGCTCCTTTGGTGTGTCACTGTATTCGCTCAGTCCAGTTACTGCCAACCTGGCTTCAGCCAGAATTCGGCTAGCCGAGGCTTCAAAGGCCCGGCCTGCCGGTGTGAGAGTGACGGTACGCTTGTCGCGATCGAAAAGCCTCGCAGAGAGCTCTTCTTCAAGAGATCGAATCAAGGCACTGAATGCAGGCTGGGATAAATGAAACGCCTTTGCCGCACGCGTGAAATTGCATGTCGCAGAAAGAACTTGAAATGCCTCTAACTGCCGTGTGGAAAGCGCCATAGGAAAAACGAATTACCAAATCGGATTAATCGATTTCACATGCAAGAGTCTCATGTCTAGTATAGCCAGTAATCGTTCGCACTGGCGCCTTGTGCCGGACCGAAATATTTCTGCGATCGAGATAAAAGGAAACAAAATGATGATGAAAGCTGGTTTTGCTGCAGCCCAGGCTTTGCGGGCGGCGGGGGTCAAAGACATATTCGGATTGATGGGATCAAGCGTCCTTGAGTTGTATGACAGTCTGTATGACTTTGATGACATTCGCTACATAGGCGTTCGCCATGAAAACTGCGGAATGCTAATGGCTGACGCATATGCACGCATGCTAGGTCGCCCCGGTCTGTTCATTGCAGGTCAGGCAGGGCCTGGAGGAGCAAACATGATTTTAGGCTTGGCTCAGGCCAAGCTCGCTTGCTCGCCGGTTGTGGTTCTGACAGGATTGCCTTCGACAGAACATCTCGGACGAGATGGATTTCAGGAGATTGATCAAAACACCTTATATCTTCCAGTGACCAAGCGTGTCTTGACGGTTCCTCGCAGCGACAGGATTCCGGAGATGATCCTTGAAGCATTTCGAATTGCCAACTCCGGTCGACGAGGTCCAGTCCTCGTGCAGGTTCCTCGAGACATGTTTAATGACAAGATAGATGTCAATGTGCCGGACTCTCTCGTGACGCGGCACCATGAAGGCGGGATCGACAGTTCAGTTTTACAAAAAGCAGCTCAATTGTTACGAACAGCAGAAAGACCTGTCATCGTGGCAGGCGCAGGCATCAAGTGGGGGCAAGGGCGTGAACACCTGCTAACTCTGGCGGAAAAGCTCCAGATACCCATCATCGCATCAGTGACGTAGCGCCAACCGATCATCCGATGTTCTATGGTCAGGCCGGCGCCAGAGGCAATGACATTACCAATCAATTGTTACGTGACGCCGACATGATTCTCGCAATGGGTACACGACTTGGATTCTCGACAACGTTTTTCAAGTATCAGTTTCATTCAGAAAGTGCTCGCATCATTCAGGTTGATATTGAACCAGTGGCAGTGGGACGACATTTCCCCGTTGATCTGGGCGTCGTGGGCGATGCGGGAATCTTCTGCGCAGGACTGGCACAACTCGCGACTGTACCAACCCAGGCACCATGGCTTGAGCGTAATCGGCAGTTTCGACAGCGACGCGACGAGTTCTTGAGAGCGCGGGATGAAAGCGGCACTGAAAGCACAAGCCCATTGCGCCATCAAGTAGTCTATAAAGAACTGCGTGATGCCGCACCACCAGACACAATATTCACACTTGATACCGGTTCCGCGTGCGGTCAAGCCAGCGATCAACTGAAATACCGGAATACACCCTCACTCATCACATCGCTTGACTGGGGAGCGTGTGGTGTCTCGTATTCGTTCGGACTAGGTGCAAAAGTTGCGTGTCCCGACCGCACCGTCATTTCGCTCGCAGGAGATGGTGCTTTTGGCATGACCGTCGGCGAAATGAGTACAGCGATCGAGTGCGGCATCAGTACGATTTCAGTCGTTCTTGACAACGGCGCCTGGGGTTCTGAGTACGCTTATCAGCGCGACTACTATGAAGATCGCTACATTGGAGCGCACTGCCATTCCCCCAGGTTCGACGAAGTCGCCAAGGTCTATGGCGCTGATGGCTATTTCGTTACTGAACGAGGCCAGCTTGCGGATGCAATCAACCAAGCAGTCAAATCCGGAAATCCCACAGTGATACATGCCAAGGTATGTCTGGATGATGTACGCGGATTGAGAACTGATGCTGTCAAACCCAGGAGCATGGTATGAAAAAAACAGAACTTCCCTCATCCATGCGTCGTCGTGTGATGACAACTATCATGCTCGGCGGAGCAACTTTGGCGCTACCAGCGCTGAGCGATACGACTTATCCGAATCGGCCAATCAGGCTGATCGTGCCCTATCCGCCAGGTGGAGGCATTGACGCTGTTGGACGTTCCTATGCTCGACACCTGTCAGACATCCTCGGTCAGGCTGTGTTTGTGGATAACCGCCCAGGCGCGGCGACGAACATTGGCGTTGGTGCGACCGCCAAGAGTGACCCAGACGGTTACACACTCGGCATTGCTTCGACTGGTCTGGTCAACAACCCCTTTTTCGGGCCTAAGCCTTCTTACGACACGCTAAGCGATCTCGCACCAATCGGATTGCTCAGCAGTATGCCCTTTATGATTGCCGCAGGGCCGTCACTGGGAGATGCGAATATGCAGGAAGTTCTGGAGCGAGCACGTGCAAAATCGAAATCCATCAGTATTGGATCGTCACTTCGCACGCAAGTAGAGGTCACCGCGCACCAATCAGGTGTTGATTTGTTAACAGTCCATTACAAAGGTGGAGCACAAGCCGTCAAGGATGCTGTGGCGGGTGAAATCGATTTGGTATTTGGTTTGCTAGCAGTTCTACAGGGCAACATCAAAGCTGGAAATCTCCGATTACTGGCCGTCGCAGATTCACAGCGTTCCAGTCTTGTTCCGGACGTACCCACGTTCGCAGAAGTCGGCATTCCAGGGTACCCTAAACCCAGTTGGGCTGCTATCGTGGCGCCGACTGGCGTACCAGAGTCCATACTAAGTCGATTGAATGATGCGA
Organism: uncultured Orrella sp.; assembly: GCA_964491995.1. GTDB lineage: Bacteria > Pseudomonadota > Gammaproteobacteria > Burkholderiales > Burkholderiaceae_B > Algicoccus. Next base: position 2,745 of record CAZBIN010000154.1, on the reverse strand, counting down.
CACGACAGGTCACAGAAAACCCTGAGTTCATCTCATTGCTTAGTGACCAAGGTATTGAAGTGAATCATCTCTCTTCAACACAATTAGCACAAATGCTGAGAGAGGAACTCGCAGAGAGCGAATCATTGTTCAAGCAGATGCAACTTCAAGGAGGATAAGACGACACTTTCCCGCCACGCTAGCCAACCGACCTCACATTTAGCAGCTCTCGTTTCTCACGCCTTCCAATGTGAATTGCTATAAAAAGGCAAGATCTCGAGATACCAAGGGCTGCAAATCGTGAGGCGGCTGTTCGATACACTTGTGGTCTATAAAATAACCTCTACAAGAGCTTCAAAGCTAAGGTGCATCGCTCGGGTATCAGTCCATCGAATCGGAAACGTCTTGCGCGAAAGTTGAGATGCAGATCACAAGCAGTCATCTAGAAACAAACGCAAAATATGAAGCCTCTCCCGGAAAGTTACAATCACACCGCCCGTGGGCACACTTGCCAACTACATTTTTTCTGTCATGCGATGGCATTGACACCCAGAATCTCCCTTCCGACGATCAGGGTCTGGATCTCGGTTGTGCCTTCAGGGATGATTCCGCCACGTGTATCTCTAAAAATTCGCTCAATGGGGTAGTCTTCGGAATATCCTAAGCCACCATGCACCTGAAGCGCCATGCTCGCAACCTCGTGAGCGGCCTCAGTCGCATACAGCTTTGCGATCGAACAGGCCTGGCGTATGTCGGCATTGTTCTGTAGCGCACGTGCCGCTCTCAGACCTAACGCTCTTGCTGCCTCAACTCGTACAGTCATATCAACAATGTGCTTTTGAATGAGCTGGAAGCTTGCAATCGTGCGTCCAAACTGTTTACGCTGTTTCGCATACTCGATTGCAAGATCAAGTGCGCTTTGCGCTGCGCCCACAGCACCCATCGCGATGTTCAATCTCGCCGCATCCAGACCTTTAAGGGTGCTGGCAAGTGCCTTGCCTTCCGCCCCCACCATATTTTCTTTCGGAATCCGCACATCACTGAAACCAAGCTCAGCCGTTCCTGTACAGCGGAGCACCATAGTGTCGAGTTTTCTGACGTCATACCGGGCTTTCTCCCGCTCCACAATGAAAGTCGACAAACGTCCGTCACAAGTGGGGCTGTAGGTCCTGGCGACGATCATTGCCACATCCGCGTTGCACCCGTTGGTAATCCACATCTTGCGGCCATTCAGTACCCATTCATCCCCGTGTAACTCGGCACGAGTCTGAATGCCCGCAATGTTCGAGCCTGTGTCGGGCTCGGTCAGCCCTGTGCAAACCTTCAGTTCGCCCCTCATGATTGGCGCCAGAAACTTCTCTTTCTGCTCAACTGAACCGTGATTGGCCAGACGATTGATGGAGCCGTTTGTGATGTTTACCATCGTCCGCATAGATAACCAGTGATAGCCAAGCTCCTCCATCATCATGGCCCAAGTGACGTAGTCAATGCCGTGGCCGCCCTTGGACTCAGGTAACGTTCCACCGAGGTAACCTAGTTCCCCAAGCATCGGCATGATTTGGTAGGGAAATGTCCGCTTGGCTTCATATTCCTGAATCAGCGGCGTGACATTCTTGCTCATGAAGCGACGAATGTTGTCACGCAGCTCAATCTGCTCGTTCGTCCAGTCAATATTGCTCATAAATGAGTCCTCACCCGAAATTGTTGCAGCAAAGCTGCTTTAGATATTTAATACGTTATATCGAATAGTACTACAACATTTCGTATAACATAAAAAACTAAAGGCATCTTTATGCACACACACCACGCATCACTGGGTAAGAATTTTCTTGATACGTTACGCATTCCGCTTATTTGTGCACCCATGCTGCGCATCTCCGGACTGGAACTTGTCCTGGCCGCCTGTAACAGCAACATCGTGGGCTCGTTTCCGACTCCGAACGCGCGCGATGAACATGAGCTGGAATCGTGGCTGCGAGATCTCACCCAGGCAAAACAGGCAGCAAAAGATCAGGGGCGTGACTTCGCTCCTTACTGCCCAAATCTGATCATGCGTCGAGATCCTGAGCATCTCTATAAAGCCATCGAACTGTTTATCAAATATGGGACCCAGATGATCATCACAAGTGTTGGATCCCCAGAAGCGATCATGCCGCAAATGAAAGCCGCCAACATTAAGGTTCTGGCTGACGTAGCCTCGCTGCGACACGCACACAAGGCCCTTGAAGCAGGTGTTGACGGTTTGATTCTCCTGTCCGCAGGAGCGGGTGGAAAGACAGGTTGGGCCAATCCATTTGCATTTGTACGAGCAGTACGAGCTTTCTATGATGGTCCAGTTGTTCTGGCTGGCGGACTCAGTGATGGGGCTTCGCTTTACGCTGCTAAAGCGTTGGGCTGCACCCTTGGCTATATGGGAACACGTTTTATCGCCACCCAGGAGAGCATGGCACAACTTGAATACAAACAAATGCTCGTCAAGAGCCGACTCGATGATGTAATTCGTACCAATGCGATTACAGGAACAGCAACAAGCTGGCTGAAGGACTCACTCATCAACGCCGGTGTAGACATTGAGAATTTACGCGAGAATGTCACTCAAGAAGAGGCACAACAGCGATACGGCTACGCCCCCGGTATGTCCCGACCCGCTCGCTGGAAGGATATATGGAGTGCCGGCCACTCGGTATCAGGTGTTGACTCAATACCGACGGTGGCCGAGCTGGTCAGCCGGATGGGCGAGGTGCTGTCCGGCGAGCTCGACCGGCG
>CAZBIN010000153.1:0-7504 GCA_964491995.1 uncultured Orrella sp. | reverse complement strand
CTGGCCGACCTGAATGTCAGCAACATGGCGTTCAGGCAACCGAAAATCCGCCTTCAGCACATACACCGCCTCCAATGGGGCGATGGCCTGCCCGGGGGTGACAAACTCTCCAATCGAAATCGATCTCAAACCCACGACACCGTCAAAGGGCGCCATGATACGCATTCTTTCAAGCCGAGCCTTGGAGAGCGCGATCGTGGCCTGCTGCAATTGCAAAGCAATGCTGGCATCCTCGCGTGCCTCCTTGCTGACAAACCCTGCGGTCTGCAGGCGCTGGGAACGATCAAACTTTGACTGGGCCATCGCCAGGTTGGCCTCAGCCTGAGCCAGTTCTGCACGCGCAACGGCGTCGTCGAGCTCAACCAGCACATCGCCTTTCTTGACGGGCTGCCCTTCCTCAAAATTGACTTTGGCTATACGTCCTGCCACCTCGGCGCTGACCATGATCGACTCGTCAGATCTCAGCGTCCCGATCGCACTCAACCCGCGCGGAAAACTCACACGTTCGACCAGCGCGACATCAACTGGAGTCGCCTGCGGGGTCCGTGCTGGTGCGCTAGCCTGAGCAGGAGCCGCAGGCGGTGCACTCGCCGATAAAGTCGCGGGTGCCAGACCCAGCGCGGGCATCCAGACTGGTGAGTAATAGCCGGCAACCACTCCCGCACCAATCAGTAAAACGGAGGCCAGAATACGGTTGGAAGTTTTCATAAGTGAGATTCAATCGGATGGACGCAACGCGCTAATGACGTGCAGCCTGTTCTTATAGCACCAGAAACAGCCTTTTAGAACGACAGAACGCAATCTCTTTCATGCGAGCTCGACGCCAAGGTTTGCCAGCGCATCTGCGCGCTCGTTACCCGGGTCGCCATCGTGGCCGCGAACCCAGCGCCAGTCGATGGTATGCGCAGCCGCCACCTCATCAAGCTGCTGCCAAAGGTCGGCATTCTTGACGGGCTGTTTGGCTGCTGTGCGCCACTGACGCGCCTTCCAACCGACAATCCACTCTGTCATTCCTTTTTGCACGTACTGCGAGTCCGTGTGCAACACCACGTGACACGGACGCTTGAGTGACTTTAGAGCCTGTATAACGGCCTGAAGTTCCATCCGGTTGTTGGTGGTGTTCTTTTCGCCACCGTGAATCGTCTTTTCATGGCGACCGCTGCGCATGAGCACGCCCCATCCTCCAGTACCAGGATTGCCCTTGCAAGCACCGTCTGTCCAGATCTCCACCTTCGTTGTCACTGCTAACCACCCATTCCAAAATTCATCGCATCCACTGGCTATATTCTTTGTCTACTCTTGCAACCCTGTCCGGCATGCGCCATCTCTGGTTACCACACCCGCAGCCGCGCGGGCGCTGCGACGCTGCGATTTGCGACGCCACGCCGGGGTGATCAGGCGCATGCCTGAAACCCGCTTGACAGCTGAAACCACGTAAACAGCACCAAAGATCGGCCACCAGCGATCGCCGGCCTTCTCCATGAAAGCACAGCGCTCGAGCCATCTGGCGCTCCTGACGGCAGGGGCATAACACCCAAAGTGTCCACGATCAATTTCAAACGAGAGCAGTCGCAGCCAGTCCTTCAGACGCGAGGGAGGTACCTCGCCCTCGTCGCCCGAAGGAAACCACGGATCCATCATGGCAAGCCGGTTGCGAATACCCCAGAGACTCCATGGGTTAAAGCCGATAATAACCACCCTGCCCTCAGGAACCAGCACACGTTGCGCCTCACGTAGCACCATGTGCTGGTCTTTGGCGCTGCTGAGCGTGTGGGGCAGCACCAGCAGGTCAATGCTGTTACTGTCAAAAGGAAGTTCTTCGGCTTCGCACAGTACACTGGACTGCCAGCGATGCCGATCCTGTGGCATGGGCTCGGTCAGACCCGCATAGACTTTGAACGTCATACGGTTAGCTGCCAGGTAATCAAAACCTGGCAAACCATACTGAACTGCCCGGTAACCGAACACATCGGACACCAGGCAATCGATGCGCTGCTGCTCCCAGGCGCGGACATATTGCCCAACATCGCTGTCAAACCAGCGTTGCAGTTCTACAATCGGGGGCTTGACTACTGAATCCATGGATATCCTGACGTGACACGTTCAAACGACACTCTGGTCAAAATCCGACCCATTCGCGCCTTTAGTGACAACTATATCTGGCTGATTGAGGACGGTGTCAATGCGGTGGTTGTCGACCCCGGTCTGGCCAAACCCGTGCTCGAGGCGCTTGAACACGACCGCCTCACGCTAGCCGCCATTCTACTCACCCACCACCACCAGGACCATGTCGGCGGGGTCCAGGAACTCCTTGAGCGTCACCTCGTCCCTGTGTATGGCCCTGCCATGGAACGTCTGCCGGCCTGCGATCATGCGCTGACTGAAGGCGACAAAGTCAGACTGGACAAGCCCGGCATCGTGCTCGATGTGCTTGATGTTCCCGGACACACCGCTGGCCACATCGCCTATCACGCGGCTGACATCGGCGGCAAACCCGCTCTTTTCTGTGGTGACACATTGTTCGTCGGCGGCTGTGGGCGCCTGTTCGAAGGCACGCCCGTGCAGATGCTAAGTTCACTCGACAAACTGTGTGCACTTCCTGAGGATACTCGCGTTTACTGCGCGCATGAGTACACTCTGTCCAACTTGCGATGGGCACGAACGGTGGATCCCGAGAACGCTCGCCTGCTCGAGATGGAGCAGTTGGCCAAAGCTGTGCGCGAGATTGACCAGCCAACTGTTCCGTCTCGCATGGATATCGAGAAACAGTGCAACCCATTCCTGAGAAGTCGTGATCCCGTGATTGCCCAAGCGGCCGCGACATGGGCATCACGTCAACTGCAAACCCCTTCCGAAGTCTTCGGGGCACTCAGAGAATGGAAAAACGGGTTTAAATAACACGAATGAAATCGAACAGAATCTCTATCAGGCAATATGTTTTGGGCTTTGTTGCAATCGGTAGTCTGGTTGTCCTGACAGGCTGTAGCACCATTGATCGATCTGATTCCGGCGCAGAAGTGACCACGCGAACCATTGATCTGACCGTCGCCCCGCTAGACGTCTGGGCGCGTATCAGGCGAGGGTTCGCAGTCCCGAACCTGAACTCACCGCTGGTTGACAAGTGGACCGCCTATTACGCGTCACATCCGCAATCAATCCAGCGCATGGCTGACCGCTCCGGCAAGTACCTGTACTACATTGTTGATGAAATCAACCGGCGCGGACTGCCAACCGAGCTAGCCCTGCTGCCATTTGTGGAAAGTGCTTACAACCCCAACGCTTACTCTCGCGCCCATGCTTCCGGGCTCTGGCAATTCATTCCCAGTACGGGTACAGCCTTCAAGCTTGAGCAGACCTGGTGGAGAGACCAGCGGCGAGATCCCATTGCATCGACCAATTCGGCGCTCGACTATCTGGAGTACCTGTTCGAGTTCCAGGGCGACTGGTTTCTTGCATTTGCCTCCTACAACTGGGGAGAAGGTGCTGTCAAACGTGCGATCACCAAAAATGTCGAGGCAGGTCTTCCGGCAGACTATCAGTCTCTGAAAATGCCGAACGAAACCGCCAACTACGTACCCAAGTTGCAGGCCATCAAGAACATCATTGCGGATCCGGAGAAGTACGCCGTGATCCTGCCGATTGTCGACAATGAGCCCTATTTCGTGACAGTCAAGAAAGATCGCGACATCGACCTCGCGGTCGCCGCACAGCTCGCTGAAATGCCGCTGGAAGCATTCTCGGAACTCAATCCATCGTTCAACCAGGGCGTGATACTGGCTGAACTGCAACCAGAAATTCTGCTTCCAAGAGAAAAAGTTGCCGTCTATCTGGCCAATCTGGCACAACACCAGGGTGACCTCACCAGCTGGAAGAAGTACACCACCGAGCCGAAAGACACACTGCAGTCTGTAGCACAGCAATTCAATGTTGACCCGGAGACGCTTCGCCGGGCCAACGACCTCAATCGTGGGCAGTCAAGCCTGGCAGCAGGCACCCAGCTGATCATTCCTGGACCCACCGCCATCCAGTCCATTGCCGCGGCCGAGGTTCGCTCACCCGTCAGGGTTTATCAGGTCAAGCGCGGGGACACCCTGGCAAGCATTGCCCGGGCCCACAAAACCTCGATCGGTTCGCTTCGCGCTCTGAATAACCTAAAATCCAACAATCTGAAGCCCGGACAGCGTTTACGCTTGCCAGGCTAGACATTTAAACAGGAACTGAACATGGGATTTCTCTCGGGTAAACGCATTCTGATAACCGGCGTTTTATCGGATCGCTCAATCGCGTACGGCATCGCCAAAGCCTGCCACGAACAAGGCGCGCAGCTGGCTTTCACCTACGTTGGTGAGCGATTCAAAGAACGCGTCGAAGGTTATGCCAAGACATTTGGCAGCGAGATCGTAATTGCCTGTGACGTTTCTGAGGACGCACAGATCGAGGCTGCATTCACAACGCTTGCAACGCACTGGGACGGACTCGACGGTCTGGTTCATTCGATCGGTTTTGCGCCGCGCGAGTCGATTGCCGGGGAGTTTCTGGACGGTCTTTCTCGCGAAGCCTTCCGGATTGCCCATGAAATCTCAGCTTACAGCTTCCCTGCCATGGCAAAAGCCGCACTGCCGCTGATGAAAGATCGTCAAGGCGCGCTGCTGACCCTGACCTACCTGGGTGCAGAAAGAGTAGTGACCAACTACAACACCATGGGTCTGGCCAAAGCCTCGCTTGAATCCAGCGTACGCTATCTGGCCAGCAATCTCGGTCCGTGCGGCATTCGCGTCAATGGCATCTCTGCCGGCCCCATTAAAACCCTCGCGGCCAGTGGCATCAAGGATTTTTCTTCGATTCTGCGTTTTGTGGAAGCCAATGCACCTTTGCGCCGCAATATCACGATCGAAGACGTCGGCAATGTCGCCGCATTTCTGCTGTCGGACCTGGCGGGCGGCGTAACCGGAGAAATCACCCATGTAGATGGCGGGTTCTCAACGGTGGTTCCTGCACTTGACGGCTAGTCTCCGAGAAGCAACTGTCTGAGCCTGGCAGGAGTCAAATCCTCGCCCCGAGAGTGACTTGCATCAAGTCCAACCCGCTTGTCACGACTGGTCTGACCCGAGATCAGCGTGACAGCGGATTTGGGTAGATCGAGCCGGTCTGAAAGCCACTTGAGCAGTGTCTGATTGGCTTTGCCGTCGACAGGTGGTGAGGCAATGGCGATCTTGAGTTGCTCACCCAGTTCACTGATGACACGAGTTTGACGCGCACCCGGTTGGACCTTGATGCGCATCACCCACCCATCAGACGAGCGGTCAAGCCACGGCGTTTGCGGCTCAGGGGCAGACTTCATACGCTTGCCACCGGAAGAAGATTTTCTGGATCAAGACAGCCAGACATTCAGGGCTGCGCCTGCGCCGCCGACACCAAGAATCACGAACACGGGATTGATCCGGGTCAGCATGATGATGGCAAACGACACCACGGCCAGCGTGATCGTGAGCGGGCCCTGAATCGCTGCCTTGGCAACCGCATAGACACCCGAGCACATCAGCCCGATGGAAATCGGCTCCAGCGCATTCTGCACTGCGCGCCGCCAGGGCGTATCACCAATCCGGGTCCAGATACGTCCGACCCAGAAGCATAAAAAACTCGAGGGGAAGAAAAACGACATACCGACAATCGCCGCACCAAACAGACCTGCGATCTGGTACCCGAAGACCAGCACCATCGTCATGTTGGGTCCGGGCGCCAGCTGACCGACGCTGTACACATGCACAAAAGTATCAGAATCAATCTGGTAGCGCTGAGCCAGAACCTCCTGCATTTCATGCAGAACTGCCGTCCCACCCCCGACCGCCAGTATCGAGAGCATGCCAAAGGTCAAAGCAAGGTGAATAAGCGCAGCCATAGCTACTGCCCCTTCCGAGGACGATACAGAAAGATGGCAATCGGTGCCATGATCACCAGCACCCAGGGCAGCGACAGATTGACAATACTCATCAGGACAAAAGTTGCAATCACGATGCTCAAGGGCAGCATGTGTGTGAACTGCTTTTTGCCGATGCGGAAGGTGATCGCGGAAAGCAGGCCGGTTGCTGCAGCTGCCACCGCACCCAGCAGAAGATTGGCCATCGGGTGGTCGGCGTTCTTGAGGTAAGCCAGCCCTACGATCAGGACAAACGCACAGCCAGGCAAGAGTAATCCGATCGTTGCCACCACCGACCCGGAAATCCCACGCAGCTTGTCGCCTGAAAGCACAGCCATATTGACCGCATTCAGGCCTGGCATGGTCTGACTGATAGCCAGTGCCGCCATGAACTCATCATCACTGAGCCAGCGCTTTTTCTCTGTGAGGAGGATTTTTTCGTAAGCAATGATTCCGCCCCCAAAACTCACCGCACCGATGATGAGAAACTGGACAAATATCTCCCACAGTCCTGGCTGCGTGACACCTGATGCATCCGGCTGCGCTGCTGGATGCGCTTTCAGTTTTCCGGCACTCATTCAGGCTTTCCGTAAATCATGGCCGTCTTGGTTGTACCTGCCATAAGCCATGAAGGAATCGCAAGTTGCAAATTGGTGAAGAAAGCATTGGCCCGCTTGTGAGCTTTCTTATCATCACGGTTCAGGTCGTTGACCCGGTAGGCAAACGCCAGTTCGCCTACGATAGGCTCTCCGACTGATCGCATCCAGATCGCCAGATCACAGTGGGCCTGGACACGATCGCCAAAAACGAGGTTACCCAACGGCAGACAGGCCTCGAGAATCTTGTTGGAACGGCCACCGACCACCCGCACCGGCAGGTCTTTCTCAAGTCCAAGCCGGCCAAGATCAGGAAAATACTTGACCACGCCATCCCAGCTCCGCTCAAACACGCTCTCGATGGGAATCGAATCGAGAATCGAATTGTTCGAGTAGATGCAGCGCGCACTACCGAGGCCGTCTCCACGCAGGATCTCCTCCTTGAGCCGCAAACGAACTTTATGGCTCGTCTTGGGTATCGGGCTAAAGATTTGGGATTCTTTCAGAGAAGATGCGCGACATTTGAGGGTGACCTCACACCAGTCATCAACCCAGACATTCTGGCGCGACTCGCGCACCCTTAGAATCAGATTGTTGTGGCGCAACTCTTCTCCAGGAGTATCGAAGAAGTAAACGTTACGCAGCCCGGTATCCGCGTTGTCGAGATGAAAAAACTCCACCTCGGTCTTTTCACAAAAGGCTCGGACCAGCGCAATCAGCTGATTGACTTTGCTGCGCCTTTCCAGGCCTCGGGGATCGAGCAGGAGCTTGAACTCCCGGTTCGTGACTCGTTCGTCAAACTTGGTGGGCAGTTTGCTCTCTTCTTCGCGGCTCATGGGTGGCGGTTGACATATTGTGTGGTTGACTGAAACATTATGCGGCATCTGGCACGAATTCAACAGATGCACAACGCACAAGCACGTCAGCAACATCGCAGTCACACAACACAAGCGCAACAGGCCACAAGCGCAACAGGAGCTCACATGCAGGA
>CAZBIN010000152.1:0-7566 GCA_964491995.1 uncultured Orrella sp. | reverse complement strand
AGACTGGAAGTCATCCAACACATCATAAATGCGGCGATTGTCAGCACCACGGGCAGCGAAGGCCTGCACGTTGATCACCATGACGTTGATTCCCGCATCCGAGGAAAAGCTCTCCAGGTGGTGAAGCTCTTTTGAGTTGTAGATGAAGAAACGTACCCTCTTGTGGTAGCTCTCCAGAAAGTGCTCAGCGGTGATCTGCAACGACTTGGCCACACCTTCACGAATGGCAATGCTGGGCACCACGACGATGAACTTGCTCCAGCCGTACTGCTTATTCAATTCAAAAATTGTCTTGATGTAGCAGTAAGTCTTACCGGTACCCGTCTCCATCTCGATGTCGAGATTGACTTTAGCCACTTTGGTCTTGACCAGCACCTCTGAAACCGGCAGGTTCTGGCCGTACTGCACGGATCGAATGTTGTCGAGAAGCGCCGTTTCCGACAGCGTGAAGTCGGCATTGCGAAATGCAGCTTCTCTTTCCGCTACAGCTTCAGGCGAAGCGGCATCCAGCGCAAGGACCGCTTGCGGGCTCGCTGGGGCTGTCTTCTGGCTTCCGGGATCGAGTCGATAGCGAATGCCGCCATGATGCGGAACATGCCCCTTGAAGCAATCCACCACTGCCTGCACTGCAGCCGTCTGGTAGGCCTGCGTCTTGAATTTCAGCTTCATCGCAGCCTCCTCAAATGCATTTCACTTCGGTGAAAGGCGACAAAAGCTTGAAGATCTGCTCCACGTTGATCTTGGTGGCATCGCCCTTGTAGCCCGCATCACGGAACACCACGCGCAGCGGCTGATCCTTGGCAAGTTCCTTGACGAAGTTTTCGTCGATACCGTTGAAAGCGTCAAAACAGGCAACCATCGCGTTGTCATCAACAAAGAACACTTCCTTGCCATGAATAGTCTTCTTGACAATCGGCAGAGCAAGATCAACGCCCCAATCAAGCATCACCTGGAACAGCAAGTCTTCTGGTGTGCGGTCAGGCTTGATGTTGTCGACGAAGAGCTCAAGATTGGTCTTGTCTAGGGCATCGGGTGCGTAGTACACGTCGGCCACGTTGGACGTGTCGATTTTGAGGACGCGGAAGCCAATATCCGGAGCCTGTTCGCCAATGAAGCTCTCCCCTGCACGACGAATACGATTTTTCGTTATATCCACTACAGTTTTGTAGCCTGTCTTGAAAGCAGTGGAACCCTCACTGCATTGCTCAGGAATTTGGACGAGAATAAACTTTCTTTGCCCTCTATCTTTCTCGTTGACAGCCATGGTCGCATGAGCGGTTGTGCCTGAGCCTGCAAAAAAATCGAACACAATGCCTCTTTTATCACACGCCCATTCGATGATTCTTTGCAGAAGGGCTGCACTTTTTTCGGTGTCAAATTCTTGTGTTTCGTTCCCGCTCAAAGTGATATCCATCCAATTGTCACTTAGGAGCTTTCCCTCGCTCGGAGGCACATAGTATTGAATTGTTCCGTCCTCGCTCTTTCTGACAAAGTTCAACTTGACGTTAGTTGACGTGAGGTGGTCGATGAAATACTCGTCAAGTGACAAGCCGTTATCGGCTTGCGCCAAATAATTCTTATAGTTATCTACAGCTTCCAATGATCGTGATCTTTCCCAACGCCACTGGCCAGACTCAGGGTGGACTCCGAGCAGCTCATATCGCATGGTTGGCCGGTCAGTTCCTCTCCAAAATGTGTCCCACTTACCGGGCTTTTTATCTTCGTGCGCCAATAATAGTTTTGGCAAACGTACTGAAGCAGTCTTTGCATACAGTAAAATGTACTCGTGACCTTGAGATAACGAACTCAAATCTTCGAACTGCGCTTGCACGTTCTTTATTCCTCGCCGGACTGCAATTGTGTTCTTATGACTGCCTTCTCCGAAAACCTCGTCGCATACCTTCCTCAGGTTATGAACCTCATGTGAATCTATACTGATGAAAATTAATCCGTCATCGGCTAGAAAATTCCGCGCCAACTTGAGACGTGGGTATATCATGCTCAACCAGTCAGAGTGAAAGCGTCCGTTTGCGACAGAGTTAATTACCAATGACCTTCCTTGCTCATCTTTCTGATTTGACCTAACTAAATAGCTTTGCGTCGACTCAGAAAAGTTATCCTTATACACAAAGTCATTGCCAGTGTTGTACGGAGGGTCGATATATATCATCGATACCTTGCCAAGGTAGGTTTCCTGCAACAGTTTTAAGGCATCGAGGTTGTCGCCTTCGATGAACAGGTTTTGGGTAGTATCGAAGTTCACACTCTCATCACGACAGGGCCGGAGCGTTTTGGCGATCGGCGCATTGGCCATCAGCAAAGCCTCACGTTTGCCCGGCCAGTTCAGGTGGTAACGTTCCTCTGGTCCCTCAACAATTACATCAGATAGTTCCTGTCTTAGCTGGTCAAAATCCACAGCCAGCTTGACGTTACCATCTTCACTCTTGGCTTCTGTCACACAATTTGGAAACAGATCACGAATGCGAGCGATGTTGTCTTGGGTTAGATTGGGAGAGTGCATTTTCAATTTTTCTACGGGCATACTGATGCTTGAATTCCATATGATATTTATCTTGCTTATGTACGAATACGTACCCGGAGTCGCGCTTCGAGACGAGCCTTGATTTGACTGTATAGCTGTGCGCGCAAATTATCGCTATCCCGCAAGCTAACCAACAAGGAATAGCCTTCTTCACTTTCACATAGGTTTTCACCCCACGGAAAGTCATTGCGCGTGACCACCACAAACAACTTTTTTGTTCGTAGCGCTGAGTCTTTCTGGAATTGTATGAACCGCCAGAAATCAGCTTGAACCGTACCTTTGCTACGAGCCACCTGGCCGATGCTGGCGCCAGCCAGCTCCTTGATGCTCTGATAATCTTCTTTTTTTGTCGTTTTATTGAACATCGTTGTGACTTGTTCAAGATCACGAGCAGCGACCAGCCTGAAATCAATACGTGTGGCGCGATACTTGATGCGCGTTGAACGCACAGGTGGCGTGTAGGCTAGTGCGACGGCAATTTCCCGCAAGCGCTTTTTTCCACCACTGGTGAATTCTGGCGGAACAGGTATTTCGTAGAAGTGGTGACGCTTATTCTCGATCTTGCCATCCGTAATCAGTGTGACGGCATTTTCCGTCGAGCGATGCAGAGCGGTTTCATCCACTTGCCCATAACCAAATGCACGTTTAAGAACCTTATGCTGATCCACCAGTTGTTGTGTGGCCACTGGCAGTACAGCGTTCAGGCAGAGTTGAGCGCGTATAAAATCAGCCTTGGCATCCGGATATCCTTTCAGTACAGAAGCGGCCAAATGCGCAACTTGGGGTGCGGCCATGCTGGTTCCAACATCGACCGCAAAGGGATGGCCACTTGCAAATTGATGACTAGTCGATACGACACCCATTCCATTGTCCACCAGCCCGAAATTGCTGTATTTGTTCAAGGCCCAGTTTCCTCCATGAGCCATCAACTCCGGCTTTAACGCACCATCTACAGAGCAACCACTACGCGTGAATGGGGATGGTTGCCCTGGTTGTGCAATCGGGAGCTCCGTTAAATCTCCTGGGTTACGCTGACTGTTAAAAGTTTGGTTGTGGCGGGTAAGACTACCAACCGTCAAGACATTCAATGCCGGTGCCGGTTCGATGAGACGCCAATCGTCATTCAAAAGATAGGTTGGATACTGATCACGCCATCCCAAACCATCCGGAGAGCGCTCATTAGCTCGATGATTCCCAGATGACACAACAAACACCACACCCAGTTCTCGCGAGAGGGTATCCAACGTCAATGACAAGCCTTTCAAGTGCCCGCCCATGTAGGGCTTATTGTCATCCCCAAAGGACAGGTTGAACACTTTGCACCGATGCTCGCTGACAAAGTAGCGAACAGCTTCCTCTACGTGGCTTTCCACGAAACCAGTGGCGTTTCTATTGTGTTTGTCCAGAATCCGACCGCTGTACAAGAGTAACGTCGGCACAAAATTTCTGGCGCGCAGTTGCTTTTCAAAATCGCCATAAAGTGCTAAACCAGCAACATGCGTTCCATGCCCATTTTCATCGTATGGGCTTTCGTGTGGCAAAAAACTTTTCGCCTCTCCGAGGGCCGGTTTGAGCAAAGGGTGGCCACCGGCAATGCCACTATCGAGGACCACCACGCCCGGTGCTTGCGCTGAGGGAACCTGAACATCAGGAATCGTCTGAATATCCTGAAATACGACCGATCGTTCCAGCGCGAAGCTGGGTGGCAAGTCGATCAATCGGACATCCCGATGTTGAAGCAGCATGCCAACCTGTGCAGCTGTGCAGCGTACACGATACAGCGTCAGCTCTGGCTTCTTGATCTGATCCAGCTTCTCGATACTTTGTTCTGCCAGCCAGCTTTCAAACGCTTGCCAGGCTTGTTGCCTCGCCGGATGACTGTCTTCCAGCGGCCATAGCTCAACATCCAGCATGAACTCATCCCGATCAGGGAGGCCTTGCTGCTTCAGCGCCCAGCCCTTTCGATCGTCAGCACTCCAGCCATCCACGCTTTGCAGGGCATAAATAACTTCTTTGTTGGTAACGTGCTCACCAGCAGCCATACTGGACAGACGGGCTTCAAACTGCGCCAATGCGGCATCGGTGGCGAAGCCGATGACGACGGTTTCGTCTTCCTGGCTGACAAATTCGATTTCCGTGGAAATCTTTCTCAGATCATCCGGATTAAATCCTTTCCGCACCGTAAAGCGGAGAAGCCGGCGCTCATCAAACCCACCTACATCCTCATCGGCTTCTTCTTTGGCATTGCCCAGCTTGGTCAGCAGCCCGCGGCCATGAGCAGGAATATCATCCGGAATAAATAGCTTAGGTGGATTTCCCGAGCGCTTTTCATTGACTGGCGCTTCTCGTTGCATGTTCAGGTGCGGAAAGTTCTCCTCCATGACGATTTAGCTCCCTTGTATGCGTGCCCTGCGGGCATCTTCACGACGAATGGCGGAGAGCAGATGCCGTTCACTGAGAAATTCTTTTCCAGTCAGCACCATGTCTTTGGCTGCCCGACGCAGAACACGCTCCACATCGGCATGACTCATACCTTTGAATAGGCTCGTGATACGGGCATCCTCAATCTCGAATTCTCGGCGCAGTCCACGCAGCTTTATGCTCAACAGTCGCCGCAACTGTTCCAGATTGGGCGCCTCAAAGACCAATACCTCATCAAACCGCCGCCAGATGGCGGCATCGAGGATATGCTCGTGGTTGGTGGCGGCCACCAGAATGCTTTTACCTTCATAGGCATCTAGCATTTGTAAGAAAGCATTCACCACCCGTTTCAACTCGCCATGCTCGGCAGTATCGGCACGTTCCTTGGCCAGCGCGTCGAACTCGTCGAACAGCACAACCATCGGCACTGTGGCGATGAAGTCAAAGACCTGCCTCAGATTGGCTGCGGTCTCCCCGAGAAGAGAAGACACCACGCTATCTATACGGACAATTGCCAGCGGCAAGCCCAGCTCACTGGCCAGTACTTCTGCCGTTAATGTCTTTCCGCATCCAGGTGGACCGCAAAACAACAGGCGATCTGCGGGGTACAAGCCATAACTTTGTAGCGTCTCTGCTCGATGGTGTTCTTGCAGCAACTCGTTTAGCAAGGACGAATTTTCATCCGACAATACTACATCTTCCATGCGCCGGACCGCCTCTTTGATTTGTAAGAGAGGAAGGTTTCGTTCTTTATCTTTAGGTATGCGATCACTCAGCAGCGAGTTAGCTGCCCCACTCGCATTTCGGCGACCATAGAGAATTCTCTCTAGATCATTCGCCAGCAAGTGGTGATTTTTGGTTCGTTCTTCCTGAATCAACTGTTCCGAAATACGTTTAAAGGCATCCTGATTACCCTCAGTTCCAGTTTTAATAAGTTGTCTAAGCAGCTTGGCGGTGGCCATTATCTTTCTCCTTACTCAGAGCAATGTTTCTCGCATCAGAAGCATGGCTCTCAATTTTTGATTACTTTAAGCTGTTCAACTCGGTTCTCAGCCTTCGTAGCTCGGCGTTGATCTCCACCTTGCGATTGAACTGTTTTTCCTTCGCCAACTTTACCGTGGTCTTGTCCACCTCCCGCTGTTTGGCTTGTGCTTGCTCCAGACGGGCGACCAATTCGGCCAGCGTTTCCCGTGGTCGCACTGGCAAAGGGATTAGCTGATGAAGCAGTTGTTCGTATAGCCCGCCCAGATGCACGGCCACTGGCATCGCAGTGCGCTCGCTGTTCATGGGCAGCCAGCTTGATGCGAAGTAGTCCGAGAGCACCCAGCGGCTGGCATCCGCTTCGTTCGGGCGTTTGTAGGCGGCAGTCACCTGTGTCCGACCGTCGAAAGTCAGCTCGAACATAATCGGGAACGGGATGGCCCCGTCGATACAGCGAAGCACATCGCATTGCAGGTCCGGCTTCTTGAGCTGGATGCTGAAAATCTGGATTTCCGGCACGTCAGGCCGCGCAGGCAGGTTGATCGTTTCCGGGGCCAGTTTATATTGCCACACGATCTGCTCCACCTGCTCAACAAACAGATCCTTCAACCGGGTGTTGGCCCCGCTGTGCTCGTAGATCTTGTTCTTGGGTAGAACGCGTCCGAAGGCTGCTTGCTTGGGGTAGGCAAATAAGGCGCTCATACAGATTCCTGAATAACAAGGAAGCTGATGAGCTCGAAGTCGTCAAGTCCGGAGATGGTATCAGTCAGCGCCGTGGTCTTGCCACCGCTGAAAAGGCTGTCCAAATCCTTTTCCTCCTTTACCTCGATCATCGAACGGATGGACTTGCCCAACAGATCGGAGTACGGCTGCATCCGGCGGCCATCCGCTGTTTCCTGATTGAAGTACTGACACACCTCGACAACGGGCTTATCCTGGCCTTTGCAGCAGGAACGCACCAGGTCAAGCAGGCGCTTGACCTCAGTGTGATCATGGATGACCTCACCCGCACGGTTGATATAGACGAGATAGTACGGATGCAACCGATTGTGTTGATTGAGACTGATCCCGGCATTGCGATTGCGCAATGTGAAAATAGCACCTGGAAGCAGGCCCATCTCAGGTCTCGCTGCGACGACGGCGTGCATCCCGTTAGGCACGGTGTTCAGTTCACCATGGGCTTTAACGTAGTTAAGCAAATCCATGCGGAAGTCGTTGAGGCCCAGGTCCGTAATTGAGACTCCGGTCTCCAAATCTTCCAGCTCGATGACTTCCTCCTGCAGGCGGCGCAGTTGCTCCTTGCGGTACGACACGTCGTTGGCCTGCGCAGACAATACGTTGTCGTCACCCGTCGCGGTGACATCGGCGATCATCATCCGACTCTCGACGCGTTCTTTGAGGTTAATGTACTCATCGAGCGAAATATCGGGCCAGTAGTTGACCAGCTGAATACTGCTATTAGGGGAGCCAATTCGATCTACCCGGCCAAAGCGCTGAATGATGCGAACCGGGTTCCAATGGATGTCGTAGTTGATCAGGTAATCGCAGTCCTGCAGGTTCTGGCCCTCGGATATACAGTCGGTGCCGATCAGCAGATCAACCTCGTGCGGCTCGTCCGGCAG
>CAZBIN010000151.1:1233-7569 GCA_964491995.1 uncultured Orrella sp. | reverse complement strand
GGACCCCATGATATTCATACCGCTCAAGGACGCACAGCAGGCTCAGTTTCTCAAAGACAACGATGCCATCTTGCAAAGCCGGCGTCGAACCGAATCAAATCCTGCTTTCAACCGCCCATCAGTTCCCGGGCTGCTTGACGCTGTGATCGCATCTCAAAGCACCAGCGCATCTGTCAATGCCGTGCTCGTCACACTCAAGCCAGGATACGCCGCCGAGGAGGTGGCAGAGTCGATTCGTCGCTGGAAACGTCTGACGGCATACACCCGTGTGCAGATGGAAGATATTCTGATCGGCAAGCTGATCGCAACTTCTGCAAAGCAGATTGGCATGTTCCTCGCGATCCTTGCGATTGTCAGCGCAGCCATCGTGGCATTCATCATTTACTCGTTGACCATGGACAAGATTCGCGAGATCGCGGTACTCAAACTGATTGGTACCCGAAATATCACCATTGCCTCGATGATTATGCAGCAGGCACTTGCGCTGGGCTTGATCGGATTTGTGGTGGGAAGAATTACGGCTTCATTTGCTGCCCCCTTGTTTCCCAAGTATGTGCTGTTGATGCCACTGGATTCGGTAATCGGATTTGGTGCTGTTCTCGTGATCTGCGTTCTAGCCAGTCTTGTAGCCATCCGCATGGCGCTCAAGGTCGATCCAGCACAAGCCATCGGAGGCTGACATGCAAGGCAAAGGCATCCGCATCGAGGCACTCACAAAAAGCTACGGTCGTGGAGACACGGCAGTGCACGCGCTGAAACATGTTGACATGCAGGTCGATCCTGGGGAGGTGGTCGGCCTGATTGGACCCTCGGGCTCAGGCAAAAGTACGTTGCTCAAGTGCCTGGGTGCGGTCATTGACCCGACATCGGGCAAGATGATTCTGGGCGATGAGGTGATCTATGACAACGGCTGGAAAGTGCGGGATTTGAGGGCGTTGCGTCGTGACAAGATCGGATTCGTGTTTCAGGCTCCTTATCTGATTCCCTTCCTGAATGTGACTGACAACGTTGCTTTGCTGCCCATGCTGGCTGGCGCCAGCAATGCCGATGCGCGGGCCCAGGCGCTGGCCTTGCTGACGGCCCTGGATGTGCAGCACAGGGCCAATGCCATGCCATCGCAGCTTTCGGGCGGGGAGCAGCAACGGGTCTCGATTGCCCGTGGTCTGGTGAATCGTCCACCGGTGATTCTGGCTGATGAGCCTACTGCACCCCTTGACTCGCAGCGGGCGATGGCCGTGATCAAGATCCTGAACGATATGGCAAGACAGCTTGAGACTGCAATTATTGTGGTTACGCATGACGAAAAAATCATCCCGACGTTCAAGCGCATCTATCACATCAGGGATGGGGTCACACACGAAGAGGCGGGTCTTGCCAGAGCATATGAATAAGCCGCAATCAAACCAGCGGGAGTCGAGCATGAAACGCCATCGCACAACGTCTGACCGTGCCCGAACGGCTGTGTCTGCAGGCATGACAGGACTGTTGTTGATGATCACGCTCAGCGCCTGTACGGTCGGACCAGACTACGTTCGTCCAGACGCGTCTCAAGGCGTTAGCTACACCAACACGCCACCTGGTTCACAAACCGTGTCGGCGCCGACTGCGATGGGCGACTCACAAAAGCTGGTGCAAGGCTTGCAGATCGATGTGCACTGGTGGCGAAAATTTGGTTCGGATGACTTGAACCGACTGATCGAACAGGCCTTTCAGGCAAACCCGTCTCTGGTCAGCCTGCAGGCAAGTTTGCGTCAGGCCAATGAACTGGTGATGGCGTACTCAGGATCGACGCAGTTGCCGCAGATTGACGGCACGCTCGGTGCGCAGAGCCAGCAACAAAACCCGAGCAGTCTTGGGACAACCGGTAACGGCCGTCAGTTTGAACTCTATAACGCCAGCGTGGGTGTTCGTTACAAGCTCGATCTGGCAGGAGGCGTTCGGCGACAGGTCGAAGCGCTGATGGCACGGGCTGACTACCGTGCTTATGAGCTGGATGCAGCGCGGCTGGCGCTGGCTGGAAACATTGCGACGGCAGCGATGACCCGTGCGCGTCTTGCCATGCAGTGGGATGCCACCTCCAGGATCTTGCAGGCCCAGCAGGAGCAACTTCGTCTGGCGCACCAGCGTGTGCGACTGGGTCATGCTTCTCCCGATGAAGTGCTGAGTTTGCAAGCGCAGGCTGACCAGACCCGGTCAACGTTGCCAACCTTGCGTAAACAGCTTGAGCAGACCGAGCATCTTCTGGCCGTGCTGGCAGGCCGGGCGCCGGGGGGCGCCAGTATTCCTGCCTTCGTCCTGACCGACTTTAAATTGCCGGCAGATTTGCCGGTTGTGGTTCCGTCCGAGCTCGTTCGCGTGCGCCCGGACATCCGGGCCTCGGAAGCGTTGATGATGGCGGCCAATGCTGAATACGGCGTGGCGCTCGCAAAGCTGTATCCGCAGTTGAATCTGAGTGCCAGTCTGGGGTCGCAGGCTTTGACGACGGGCGCATTGTTCGGCCCTGGATCAGCGGTGTGGACTTTGCTGGGTCAACTGACACAACCTTTATTCAATTTTGGTCTACCGGCGGAGAGTCGTGCCGCGCAAGCAGCGTTTGAGGCATCGGCAGCAAATTACCAGGCTGTTGTGCTGGATGCCTTTCGAGAAGTGGCTGATAGCCTCAGAGCCGTTGAACACGATGCGAGATCACTGCAGGCACTGGCCTCGGCCGATGCTGCTGCGCAAGCGTCATGGCGCTCCGAACGAAGGCGCTACGAGTTGGGGGCGGCCAGTAGCCTGGAGTTGCTCGTTGTTGAGCAGCAGGCCCAGCAGATTCGCATTAGTCTGATAGCAGCGCAGGCGCAGCGACTCACCGATTCTGTGGCTTTGTACCTGGCCATGGGTATCGGCGGCGTCACCGGCACCAAAGGCCCTTGATCAGAGACCGTATGTCGGCTGTCCAGTGGGTCTGGTCGTGGCTACAGCGTCGATCCGCATGCCTGCTGAAACCGTTGTAAACCCGCACGAGTCAAGACAGGCCCTGGAAATAAGTTACCGGATGTTGAGCACGCGGGCTACTATCAGCCCTCGTTTAAACCGAAATAATTTTTATTTAAAAGATGAACAAGAAAAATTTTCTCGCAGCACTTCTGACCTGTTTTGCCGTGGTCCCCGCAGCAGCTTATGCAAAGACCTTCAGTTTGACCATTGTCAACAGCACCAAGACGACCATTGAGTCGGTGTACGCATCGCCAACCGGCGCGAAAGACTGGGAAGAAGATCTTCTGGGTGACAGCACAATTAAAGCTGGCGGAAAATTCACAGTACGTTTCGAGGATGATCGCAAGGTTTGCAATTACGACTTGCGTTTCGAGTTTCGTAGCAAGGAATACGAGCCGCTGGAAGATACGCAGAACCTGTGCAAGGTCACCGAGTACGAAGTCGAGGAGTGAGTGGTCCTGATTGATTTCGCTGCCTTGGTTCAATGACAGCGCGCGCGAGGATGACAGCGATTCTGAATAGCGGACTCGCGCGCGAATCCACTCAGAAAACGCTGGCGGTGGGTGTCACCCGCTCAATTGACCCTATCAATTGAGTTTGCCGGCCAAAGTCGCTTTCACATGTTCCGATTTGCGTGGCGAGGCGACGGTTTCGGGTGCCTTGTTCTGAAACTATCCATCAAATGATTCCGTCCTGTGTCCACGCTTGTGGCTTGCAATGCAACCGGGGCCGCATGATCGTTGCTTGCTCAGATTTGCAGTTGCGCAGTGCCTGCATCAGGATATGCTATCGCCGGGTAGAAACCGGGCTCGATCGTGTACGATGCTTTTCATGACCGTTGTACGACAAGGTCAGGTTCGCGGACACGGGAGTTGGTGTCCTGAGTCCTAACAAAATCCCTTCCAGCAGCATTGCCATGCAGAATCGCATCCATGAGTCGCTTTGACCTGAGGCACCTGACCCGATGGGGGGGTGGGCTCTTTACTGCTTATGCTGGTTTTAGTGGGCCTGGCAGCGCTCTGGTCGGGTGTGGTCTGGATCAATCGGCAAGCAGAGGCTCAAGGGCTCGAGGAAATGCGGCGTCAAACGGCCGCACTGGCATTGCTGTTTGCAACACATACCGATACGACGTTCAGAACGGTCGATCTGGCTCTGAAAGAATTGAGAGAGGTTGGTAACGGTCCCGCCGATGCCATCGGTAAAGTCATCGAACCGCACCTGGACTTGCTGTCAAACGCGGTGGTTCAGACCGGCATCATCGATGCACAAGGCATGCTGATCTATGCCACTCCGATTGCCCCAACCAAGCCAACGTATGCAGGTGATCGTGAGTTCTTTACGGTTCATCAGCAAAATGGACAAGACGCGCTTTTTGTGGGGCGACCGGTTCGTGGCCGGGTTTCTGACAAGTGGTCAATTCACCTGAGCAGGCCCATCTTCAAGGATGGCAAGTTTGACGGCGTTGCGTTCATCGCCGTTGATCCGGATTACTTTGTGAATTTCTATCAAAGTGTCGGCCTGGGTGAGGGCGGTGCTGCTCGAATGATCCGGGACACAGGCGAGGTCATGGCCCGATCGAGCGAGCAGGACAAGTTTGTGGGCAGAGTGCTCAAGCCTTCGCCGTACGCCGATCCCGGTGCGCCCTTGAGCGGCAGTTTTCGGCGCCAGGCCCAGGTCGATGGTGTGGATCGCTTGTCCAGCTACAACCGCCTGGCGGACTACGGCGTCACGGTTGTCATCGGTCCAAGCGTTGATGAGCAACTTGCGGTGGTGCGCGCGCATCAGCAACAGCTGATCTGGGCAGCCGGGATCATCACAGTGCTGATGCTGGGATTGAGCGGGTTGATTTTTATGAGTCTGCGCAGAAGTGCCGCAGCAAGTCTGGCCATTGAACGCAGTGAGGCCAAGTTCCGCCTGCTCGTGACCAACATGACGGAAGGCCTGATTTTGCATCGCCTGATCAAGGATGAGACGGGTCGTGCGGTGAACTACGAAATTGTGGGGATGAATCCGGTCTCCGAGAAGCAGACCGGAATCGAAGCGTCAAAAGCGATCGGAAAACTTGTAACCGAGGCTTACGGTGTTGCCGAGCCACCGTTTTTGCAGAGTTTTGCGCAGGTTCTGCATACCGGGCAGCCGGCGACTTTTGAGTATCACTACGAGGCATTTCAGAAGGACTTTGTCGTCCACGTGTTTTCGACTGAGCCAGATCACTTTGCAAGCTTGTCGGTCGATGTGACGGAACAGAAACGCATCCAGGCGTTGCGCGATGCTGATCATCAAAGACTGGAGAGTCAGTACCAGGAAATTCTGAAACTGCAGGATCAGTTGCAGCAGCAGGCTTTACAAGATCCTTTGACGGGTCTGAACAATCGGCGTTTTCTGGATCAGACCTTGCCGCGTGAGTTGGCTCGAGCCAAGCGTGAGTGCTATGCAGTGAGTTTCATTCTGCTGGACCTGGATCATTTCAAAGTGGTCAATGACACGTTCGGTCATGCTTTCGGCGATGTCGTTCTGATGAAAGTTTCAGAGATCCTGAAGAAGAACTCGAGAGAAAGCGACATCGTGTGTCGATTCGGTGGAGAGGAATTTTTGATGGTGATGCCGCACATGACGCCGCCACAGGCAGACTGCAGAGCCAATGCGATTCGGCAACTCATTGAGGATACGGCCATTGAACACGAGGGCGCCACCCTGAAAATCACCATTTCTGCAGGGGTGGCGAGTTACCCTGAGCATGGTAAACAAGCCGATGTGCTCATCAAACTGGCTGATGATGCGCTTTACGTCGCAAAAGAAGACGGCCGAAACAAAGTCAAGATAGCTGCATTGCCCGAAGCGTAAAAGTCACGACACAGCTTGCGCGAGGATTCGGGGAAACCCCTTGCGTAGTTTCTCAGCTGGTGCTTCTCGCGCGGCTCTTGAACTATCATCATATTCGATCGCTCGAATGCGGGTCATGAGGCTTTTTCAATGCGCTATCTGATCGCTATCATTCTGCCTCCCTTAGCCGTCCTGCTGTGCGGCAAGCCAGTGCAGTTTGTTCTTAATATCTTTCTGACACTCTTGTTTTACGTGCCAGGTGCAGTGCACGCCATTCTGGTTGTGCACAGTCATTTGGCTGACCAGCGTACCGAACGGCTCGAAAGGGCGATCCGGGAGTCCTCCGGAACTAGCCGATAACAGATCAATTCGTAGTTGCTGGATTGAGGTTCCCTTGTCGCGGATCGCGTGGATATGCGGACCCCGAAAGTCTTCATTGCCAGAAGAGGATTTTTCTTCGGATAAAATTACTTTGGGTCATTAACAAAGTCTGGCAAATTTCTTTGCGGATTTTTGTTCTGGCATGAAGTGCTA
>CAZBIN010000151.1:0-1156 GCA_964491995.1 uncultured Orrella sp. | reverse complement strand
CAAGGCGAGGTGTTTGGCATTATTCGTCGCTCCGGGGCGGGTAAAAGTACGCTGATCCGCTTGCTGAATCTTCTCGAACGCCCCACCACCGGCCGGGTCATGCTGCAAGGACGCTGCATCTCGGATCTCCCGGAAAAGGATCTGCAGGCTGTGCGGCAAAAGATTGGCATGGTGTTTCAGCACTTCAATCTGCTGCAATCCAAGTCCGTGCTGGACAATGTCTGCTTTCCCCTCAGGCTTGCCGGGATGGATCGGCAGCAGCAGCGATCTCGCGCGCAGGAGGTGCTCGAACTGGTCGGTCTGGCAGATCAGATGAGCAAATTTCCGCGTCAGCTGTCTGGTGGCCAGCAACAAAGGGTTGGGATTGCCCGTGCTCTGGCCAACCGTCCCCAGCTGCTGCTATGTGATGAGGCGACCTCCGCACTCGATCCTGAAACCACCCAGGCGATTCTGAGACTGTTGCAGCAGATCAACCAGTCCCTGGGAATCACGATCGTCTTGATCACCCATAGTATGGATGTCATCCGGCGGATTTGTCATCGAGTCGCCGTCATTGAGCGGGGTGAGCTGGTCGAAACAGGCGATGTGCTGGACGTGTTTCTTCACCCCGTGCATGCGACTACTCGGAGCTTGCTGGATCAGAGCGGCAACGACGTCGACGGCTGGCGCGTGATGGTTCGTGACACGGGGGGTCGAATCCTTCGCCTGAGCTTTAAAGGTGAGGCGGCGATCGCACCCCTGATCAGTCGTATCAGCCGTGACCTGAGTCTTGATGTCAGCATTTTGCAGGGCTCGATTGGTCAGATCAATGCCACACCTTACGGTCAGATGGTGGTGCAGGTCCAGGGGGCTGCGCAGGCGTTGCTGCAGCTTGAAGCCAAGCTCCTGGCGCTTGGTGTTCAGTATGAGGAGTTGCAGCCATGAGCTGGATGAATATGGACTGGCTGTTGATCCTTGAGGCCACCCTTGATACCTTGCTGATGACCGGCGCTTCGCTGGTGTTTGCCGTGCTCATCGGCTTGCCGTTGGGCGTGATTCTTTTTTTGACGAGCCCGCGGCAGATGGTCGCCAACGCACCTGTCTATCAGGGTCTGTCTCTTGTGGTCAATGTGTTGCGCTCGGTGCCCTTTCTGATTCTGCTCATTGTCATGATTCC
>CAZBIN010000150.1:0-7578 GCA_964491995.1 uncultured Orrella sp. | reverse complement strand
AGTCCATTTCGCCTGCGCAACTGGAAATGGATGCCATACACCGCCATGACAATGCTCACCCATGCGACAAACGCAAGGTGGACCGCGTGATCAAGGCTTGCGATCAGGTATACGCAGCACAGGATGCTTAGAACCGGTGTCAGCGGGTAGAGAGGGGCTTTGAAGTCCCTTTTTAGTTGCGGCTGTTGCCGGCGCAGAATGATCAAGGCCACGGATACGGCAATAAAGGCCATCAGTGTGCCAATGCTGACCATGCCCCACAGCATTTTGCTGGGTAAAAAGCCTGCCATGGGTGTCACGACGCAGGCTGATGCAATCGTGGCGATCTGTGGTGTGCCAGACTTCTGATTGATGCGTCCAAGCGCTGCAGGTAAAACCCTGTCTCTGGCCATTGCAAAGTAAACCCTCGCCTGCCCATAGAGCGCGATGAGGGTGACACTGAAAATTGACACAACAGCACCCACAGAAAGAATGGTGGCGTGGGTGGAGCCAGTCGTGGTGCGCAACAGTATTTCGGCCAGTCCGGCAGATTGCCCGGCAAATTTCGCAGCAGGCTGAGCACCCAGGCCGGTGAACACGACGATCAGGTAAATGACCGTCACAATCACCAGCGCGCCAACAATGGCTCTGGGGATGTTTTTCTCGGGTTTGATGGCTTCCTCACTGGCAGTGACGATGGAGTCAAGTCCCACAAAACTGAAGAAGACGATCGCAGCGGCCTGGCTCACGCCTGTCATGCCAGCGGGGGCGAAAGGATGCAGATGCGATTGTTGAAACGACGGCAAAACCATGATCACAAAAAGCGTCAGGATAGCAATCTTGCATAGCGTCAGGACGGCATTGATGGTGGTCGACTGACGCGATCCCTTCAGTAGCAGCAGCGTACACAGCCAGACCATGATCATTGCCGGGAAATTGCCATAATGTATGGGGTGTACGGGACCCTCATCCGGGCTCAAGGATTGCAGCGCAGATGCGCGCCAGTTTTCCGGAATCTCTATGCCCGTCAAAAGCAGGATGGCTTCGTTCAGATACTGGCTCCAGCCGACCGCGACAGCTGCTGCTGCAACACCCCACTCGAGCGCCAGACAAGCGCCCACCAGCACGGCAATGCCCTGGCCCATGGTCATGTAAGCAAATGTGTAAGAAGACCCGGCTACCGGAATTGCGCCAGCCACTTCGGCGTAACAAAGGGCGGTCAGGCCTGCCGCAAAAGCCGCGAGCAGAAACGAAATGATGACGGCCGGCCCGGCAATGGGCGCGGTCTCGGTCAGCACAAAAAAAATGCCTGTGCCCAGTGTGCTGCCGACTCCCATCAGCAGCAAGGCAGGCAGACCAATGGTGCGCATGAGTTGCCCGGCCTTGCTGTGATGGCTTGGGGCAGGCAGGGGCTTTTTGTGAAAGAACGGGTTCATTGACCGTGTCCCGGAAGAAATCAAAGTCCGTATAGTAAGGTATTTTTAGTAAAGCGGATTAAGGCTTATTGACCGAAAATCTTTGTGGTCCACAGAGGGGGGCTTGAGTGGCTTGTCCCAGATATCCCTGAGTCAGATTAGGGGTAATACGGATCTTGATGAGACAGTGGCCTATGATTGCGAAGCTCAAAAGTTCGTGCACGTGTCGTGTCCGAATCGATGTCAGGAGTCCAAGCCATGAGCAATGTAAGCGAAGCAGTGAATCTTCAGGCACCCCCACCCGCGATCCTTTTTACGGAGTCTGCGGCGGATAAAGTGCGTGATCTGCTAATTGATGAAGGCAATCCGAATCTGAAGTTGCGGGTGTTCGTCCAGGGTGGCGGATGTTCGGGTTTTCAGTATGGGTTTACGTTTGACGAAGACGTCAATGAGGACGACACAGCGCTCGAGAAGAACGGTGTGCAGTTGCTGGTGGATCCCATGAGTTTCCAGTACCTGGTCGGTGCAGAAATCGACTACAAGGAAGACCTGGAAGGCTCGCAATTCGTGATCCGCAACCCGAACGCGAGCACCACATGTGGTTGTGGTTCTTCGTTCTCGGTCTGACCCCCACAAAGTCCGGTGGTGTAAACAGAGTTGTTGCGCTGATCAGGTGCGGATTAAGTACAGATTAAGTACGGATTAAGTACGAATCAGGTACAGATCAGTGCACCTTTCCGATTTGACTCGCGATTGTCGCAGATGGTTTTTGTCCAGAGCCGTCGTGAGTTTTCCGTATTGCAGAGAATTGCACGAAACCTCGATAGATCATGCTGTCTGACGGTGACCTCGGTTGCCGTCTGGATGGCTATGTTCGCGTTGGATCCCCGGTCCAGAATATCGCGATCCTGTTGTGCCCGGACAACAGGATTTCAGTGAGAAATCACGATTCAGCGTTGATGACTGCTCAGAACCTTTAGCGTCATTCTGAGCATCACGTATTTCAAAGCGTCCTCGCAAGAATCAACCTGAGCTTTCAGCGTTGTGCCTATTCTCTTCCATATGCACGCATCGTGCCCCCATCCTCGTGTTCAATCTTGTCGCCTTGCGCTCTTGCGCTTCGTCTGAAGCCTCGATCGCAGCGAGATCAAACGTTGTGCTAGCGCGCAAACAGAGAGAGGCGGACGTTCGGTGCAAGCATTTTTTATAAAAATGAGAGCAAGTGAGAGCAGCGAGAGGGGTGAGTGCGATAGAGTCCAACCCTGAAAAACTCTGTCGGTACGTGCTGGTCTGTCGATTTGATGTGGGTGTCTGCACCCCTGTGGTGCATGTTTGGCTTTTTGTGTAACAGAGCCATCACTTCTCAGGCAAATCGGCTGGGTGCTAGCGGTGCCGGTGACAACGGAGTTTATGTCTCGTTTCTGATAGGACAAAGCATGGCGGATCGTTATCTGGTCAATGGCTTCGCATGGGTGGGCCTTTGCATTGCAGGTGTCGTGTGTTTGCCCGCATCGATCGCAATTGCCGAGGACGTGACGGTCCCGAGCGAGTTGTTCCAGCATTTCTCCTTCGACGTCGGATCTCCACCCGTGTGGCGGCCCTCTGGCAGTGACCGTCAGGTATACACCGTTCAGAACTCTTTTTCGGCGGGATCAAGCCAGAACAGCATCAGTCTGTCCGGAAGTCAAGCTGCTGGTTACAGTGATTTCATCTTGATCGGGCAGCCGCTCTCGATGGGCCTCTATTCTGACGACAAACGACGTGCACCGTCAGCGTACATTTATTACGACACCCCATTTGCTGGTGCAATTTCTGCCGATCAAAGCTATTTCGATTGGCGGCCTTACATGTCCAGTCAACAAGTGCAGCAGGATGTCAGTGCCTCCGGGTTCACCTCCGCGCCGTGGGGTAGCGGGTGGATTCCCGGACCACAGGCTGTTCAATTCAATGTTGTGTCGGCAGGCTCATCCGGATGGTTTCAGCAAGGCCTGGACGGCTGGAACTATCAAGGCGGTGATGGTGGAGCGCTCGATGTGACCTTCACACCATACAACGCAGACAGACCGCTGTCTTTAGTGAATTCGTATGCAAAAGATGGAACCGGTAGCGCCCTTGCCTGGCAGCCTGCCGGGGCTCTCATTTACGTCACTTCACAAGGCGGCGATGGCGTGGGTTATGGCAACAATACGGCACCTCAGCACGGAGGTAACGGGGGGGCTGTATCACTGCTAGTGGGTGACAGTTCCTTCCCGTTGCCGCAACGTCTTACGTTTCTTGAACTCGACAACGTCATTGGCTCTGCTCGCTCACCTTTTGCCGGCATTGTGGCCTCATCAATCGGTGGTCAAGGGGGGATCGGAAGTGTGCCGTGGTACAAGCCTGACGATCCCAACTTTGTTTTCCAGAACGTACCGATCGCGCCAGTTTTCTCCATTGTCAATGACGGTGCGAGTTTCTACCAGGACTGGTACGGGACAGGGGCGGCAAGCGAGTTCAACTGGTTAGGTGGCAACGTAGGGAACAACGGTTCGGCAGGCCCCGTTTCCGTTGCGATGCAACATGCATCGCTCACAGGAAACGGCAAGTATCTGTTGGGAATTAGCGCAAGCAGCCTGGGTGGTGCCATGGAGCTATATCCCATGTTGACACTCGGGGGAGACTGGTACCACTTTATCGAAACTCGTTTCTTTGAAACCACTGACCATGGCCGTTACCTGATACGAAGCGGGAAGACACCCCTGCTGCCCTTTCCCGGGGCGGGCTCCGATGTGACAGTAGCGCTGAACAGTTCGACCATTGATCTGGCCGGGACCCATCTGGTTGGCGTGATTGCGACCAGCGGCTCAAAACCCATCGTCATCCCGACTAACTTCAACGGATTTACAGGGATCAACCCGAAGAGTGGTCATGTCCGTGTCTCGCTTGACAGCAGTTCATTCATTCGTCTGAGCGACCCCATGGCCAACGAGGCGTCGGGTGGTTTTAGTGCGGGCGTACTCGCCGTTTCAAGCGGTGATGGGTCAGTCTTTCCTTTCGAGTCCCAGTACTACATCCAGGATATCGCGATGGGATTACAACCAGGGCTTGGTGATGGCGGTCGCGTGACGGTTGAGAACAGCGGCTCAATCATGGTGTCAGGTCGAAACGCGATCGGTGTTGCAGCCATATCGGCCGGGAACTCGGGTGGTGTCTCAAAGGCAGGTTCGCAAACATCGCTCGGAATTCCCTATCAAGGCAGGACTCCTGATTTCGTCGATGTCCATAACAAGGGCCTGATTCAAGTCACAGGAAGTCATGTTGTTGGCGTGCTTGCAGCCGCCAATGGGTCTGGTGGGTTGGTTCACAGTCTGGATTCGGTCCCGAGTAACCAGAGTGCCTCGTTTGTGGTGGGCGGCGCAGGCCCATTCTTCGTTGATTACAACCTTCAGACTTGTAATCAGGAGGGCTGCTCGGCTACTTTTACCGCAGAGCAACTGTCACAGATAAGTACGATGAACGGGGGTGACATTGCGTTGACCAATGACCCGGGTGCTCTCATCTCGGTTGGCAATGCGGATCGCTCAAGCAAGGTTGCTTATGGAATCGTCGCCCAGTCAATCGGAGGTGGCGGAGCCTTGACCATGGGCGGAGCACCGCTGCGTCTTGGCGTAGGCAAGGATGGTCTGGCGGGTGGTTCTGGTGGCTCGATCACGGTGAACAATTACGGAACGATCATCACACGCGGCGATTCAGCTGTCGGAATCCTGCTTCAGTCAATTGGTGGCGGTGGGGGCGCGGGCGCCAACTCAGACTCCAACTTTGTGGCATTGGGCGGTGCTGGTGGCGATGGTGGAAACGGTGGCGACGTGGAGGTGCGTTTTTACGATGGGTCGAGAGTTGTCACGACGGGTGAACACGCCATTGGCGTACTTGTTCACTCCATTGGTGGGGGCGGTGGATATGGTGGCGCGGCAAAGTCCGTTGGTCTGTTCGAAGACGTAACGATTGGTGGCGCAGGTGGGGGCGGTGGCCATGGAGGCGATATCCATATTGCTTCTACAGGCAAGACTTTCATCACTTCTGGTCAACATTCGCATGGGCTGCTCCTGCAATCCATCGGAGGTGGTGGAGGTGCTGGAGGGTCGGCAAACGCACTGTCTGCCGGGCTGGCCTTCTCTGCTGCCATCAGTCTGGGTGGCAGGGCGGGCTCGGGCGGGGACGGCGGAAGCATCAATAACAGCGATGGCTACTGGAATGCGGTTCGTAGCAACGTTTATACAAATGTGCATGACTCGACGGCGATTTTGTTGCAGTCGATAGGCGGTGGCGGCGGAGTCGGTGGTGCTTCTACAGCGACAAGCTATGCAGCAGGCGCTGCGGAAATTCCCAGCATTTCGCTTGCTTTTAGCCTTGGTGGTTCCGGTGGTTCGGGTGGTTCTGGTGGGTCCATCAAGTACTGGCATGTGGGAGATCTGTCGACATACGGTGTCCGATCACATGGCATCCATGCGCACTCCATCGGGGGTGGCGGTGGTTCTGGTGGCGATGGCACTGCCACCGCCAGCTCTCTGGGAGCGTCCGAAACCCAGGTCTCGGTGAGTTTTGGGCTTGGAGGCAGTGCGGGGGTCGGTCATGATGGTGGTTACACATGGCTGCGGGTCGGACCTTGGTCAGATGGCGGCACGACACGAAGTAGCGTTCCTACGACGATCAGAACCACTGGACATCAATCGATTGCTGTCTTTGCACAATCCATCGGAGGTGGCGGTGGGGATGCGGGCACTGGCAGTGGGTTGAACATCTCCGCACAGTTCACGCCCAAAGGCGACGCCGATGCGGCCTCGGCTGCAGCAGGTCAGAGCAACAAGGCTCAGGATGACGTCTCGTCAACGATTGGTGAGGATGGCAGCGTCGCAGGCGACGATGACATTGCGTCTGAAGGCGATCTCAATGATGCGTCATCCACGGCGGGTGAGGTTGGTTCCGACTTTGGCGACGATGAGTCGCAGACTGAGAATCCATTAACCCCCGCTGAGAAATCCATGTTTGCCAATGCATTTCAATGCTTGAAGAAGGCCCTCAAGACCGGAAATGCAACCAGTGCAATCGGTAAATGTGACGAGCAAGATCCGTCCACGCCTGAAGCAAAAGCTGTCAGTCTGGATATTGCCGTTGGACGCAGTGGGGGTAGCGGTGGAAGTGGCGCAGAGGTTCAGGCCTGGTTGTTTGGAAACGCATTCACTGCGGGTTCCGGTTCGTCCGCTGTGCTGGCGCAATCAATTGGTGGTGGGGGTGGCAGGGCCTCTGCTGCTGGCGCTGATGCAAGTGGCGGTCAGGTTAACGCGACGATCAATGTAGGTGGCCGGGGCGGGACAGGGGGGACTGGCGGCAATGTGACAGCGTATGTGTCTGGTGTGGTCGTTACCGGCCAGAGCTACGATCTTGCCAATCCTACCTCGCGTGATGTCAGAAATTTTTTACGACCGGCGGTGATCGGAGGTGGTTCACACGGGATTCATGCCCAGTCCATCGGCGGTGGGGGCGGCGTGGGCGGTGATGCTGATCCGCACAGCGCTGTGCCTTCGGACGCCGTGATGGATCTGCTCAACGGCAAATACGAAACGGCGGCATTGAAGGCTTTAGGAGTCAATGACGCGGATGTCCAGGACATCAATGCAGGCGTCGCGGCTCTGCAATGGATTCTGCTAGGCAAGGCGCCAACCAGTTTCAGCTTTAGTCCAACCATCAATGTCGGGGGTGCAGGGGGCACGGGTGGTGATGCTGGCAATGTAGCAGTTCAAAACGAAGGGACGATCGTGACGTTTGGTCATCGCTCTTTTGGGGTGTTTGGCCAGTCGATTGGTGGTGGCGGAGGTCAGGCAGGTGCCGCGCATGGCGCGCTCATTGACCTGGCAGGTTCAGAAACCTTGTCGGACGGCATTTCCTTCAACCCATCGATCAATGTCGGCGGGTCAGGCGGGGCCGGTGGGCATGGTGGGTCGGTTACCTATCTTTCGACGAACAACAACTCGAGAATAGTTACTCACGGTTACGCTTCGTATGGCATTGCGTTGCAATCCATTGGTGGTGGCGGTGGTGTTGTACATGAGGGTTCCACATTTGGACTTTCCGATACGGTGGGCGTCGACAGTGGCGTTTCAGTGACAGGTGGCGTGGATTTCGGAAATGGCAAGTCCAGTGCCTC
>CAZBIN010000149.1:0-7627 GCA_964491995.1 uncultured Orrella sp. | reverse complement strand
GGCATTTCATGCCATCAGGTGCCTGGCTGTGCCAGACGCGGAATCATTCCCACTCGATCGTGGCAGGTGGCTTGCTCGAGACGTCATATACGACTCTATTGATGCCTTTGACCTCGTTGATGATGCGTGAAGACACTTTTGCCAAAAGATCATATGGCAATGGCGCCCAGTCAGCCGTCATGAAGTCCGACGTTTGCACTGCACGCAATGCAACCACATACTCATAAGTTCGGCCATCACCCATCACACCGACCGATTTGACTGGCAGAAAAACCGCAAAAGCCTGAGAAGTCAGGTCATACCAGCTCTTACCCGTGTCAGCATCGATCGCACGATGAAGCTCTTCGATGAAGATCGCATCTGCCTGACGCAACCAGTCAGCATAAGCCTTGTTCACGGCACCCAGAATTCGCACACCAAGCCCCGGACCCGGGAATGGGTGACGATAGACCATCGAAGGAGGCAACCCCAAAGCAATACCCAGTTTGCGGACCTCGTCCTTGAAAAGCTCACGTAGTGGCTCAAGGAGTCTGAGATTCAAAGTATCAGGCAAGCCACCCACATTGTGATGCGATTTAATCGCGACCGCCTTGCCGGTCTTGGCACCCGCAGACTCGATCACATCGGGGTAGATGGTCCCCTGTGCGAGCCAGCGTGCATCAGCCACCTTTGAGGCTTCCGCCTGAAATACTTCAACGAATTCGCGACCGATGATCTTGCGCTTGGCTTCTGGATCGACAACACCGTCAAGTTTGGACATGAACTGTTCGGTTGCATCGACATGAATGACGCGCACACCCATGTGCTCGGCGAACGTACCCATAACCTGCTCGGCCTCGTTGAGCCGCAAAAGTCCGTGATCCACAAAAACGCAGGTCAGCTGGTCCCCGATCGCCCTGTGAATCAACGCAGCGGCGACAGACGAGTCCACACCCCCTGACAGGCCCAGAATGACATGATCAGAACCCACCTGTTCACGAATCCTGGCCACGGCCTCCTGGACGTAGTCCGGCATGTTCCAGTCACCATGGCAACCACAGATGTCCTGAACAAACCGCGTGAGGATGTGCTGACCTTTCAGTGTATGAGTCACTTCAGGATGAAACTGCACACCATAAAAACCGCGTGCCTCGTCAGCCATGGCAGCAATTGGGCATGACTGGGTTGAAGCCATCAGCTTAAAACCAGGCGGCATGCGCGTGACCTGATCACCATGGCTCATCCAGACTTTCAGAATCCCATGACCATCTGCCGTCTTGAAATCATCAATCTCGTTAAGCAACCGTGTATGACCTCGAGCACGAACCTCGGCATAGCCAAACTCGCGATGATCTGCATGGCTGACCTCGCCGCCAAGCTGCTGCGCCATGGCCTGCATGCCGTAACAGATACCCAGCACGGGTAAACCTTGCTCGAATACTGCATGCGGAACCTTGAGCGCATCGGGATCGTACGCCGACAGGTGACTACCTGAAAGAATGATGCCTT
Source organism: uncultured Orrella sp. (assembly GCA_964491995.1). Classification (GTDB taxonomy): domain Bacteria; phylum Pseudomonadota; class Gammaproteobacteria; order Burkholderiales; family Burkholderiaceae_B; genus Algicoccus. The sequence continues at coordinate 6,139 of CAZBIN010000149.1, read as the reverse complement.
TAAGCCCGAGAGCCTTTTGCTCTTCCAAAAAGGCTTCCGTCACATCACCGGGATGCAACTCACAATACACACCCGCCTCACGGACACGGCGAGCAATCAATTGTGTGACTTGTGATCCATAATCCAGAATCAAAATTCTTTCATGCATGAGGCTCAAGACCTGTTGAGATGTCCAAATAAACTGAATGCCGTACGGGTTGAAGGCGTCCTCTGGATGCTGCCCTCTGAGATGATCAACGCGAACGCATCAGCGTACGCACTGGTTTACACCCCGTCCGCAAAAAATTCAATGGACTGGAGATAGTCTGGTCAGCGCCGTGTTTGACGGCGCCGGTTTTAATCTGCGTACAGATCAATCTGCACGGTAGTTTGGCGCTTCCTTGGTGATCTGGACATCATGGACATGGGACTCACGCACACCTGCCGACGTAATCTGAACAAACTCTGGTTTGGTACGCATATCTTCAATCGTCGCACAACCGCAGTAGCCCATGGAGGCCCGAAGTCCACCCACCAATTGATAGATGATCGCCAAGACGCTGCCTTTATAAGCAACGCGTCCTTCAATACCTTCCGGCACATATTTGTCGGAATTGTTCGAAGGGTCCTGGAAATAGCGATCCGCTGATCCGTCGGCCATGGCACCCAGACTACCCATACCACGATAGGATTTGTAGGAACGCCCCTGAAAAAGCACAATTTCGCCAGGCGCCTCTTCCGTACCCGCAAACATGCTGCCCATCATCACTGATGATGCGCCCGCGGCAATCGCCTTGGCAATGTCGCCAGAAAACCGCACACCACCGTCAGCCACCAGTGGCACACCGGTACCTTGCAACGCATCAGACACGTCTGAAATCGCTGTTATCTGGGGCACCCCCACACCCGCCACAATCCGGGTTGTGCAAATCGAACCTGGGCCAATACCCACCTTGACGCCATCCGCACCCGCCGCTACCAGATCGCGGGCCGCCTGTGCAGTGGCAATGTTGCCGCCGATTACATCGACCTTGCTGTAGTGATTTTTGATCCAGCGCACACGCTCGATCACGCCCGCCGAATGCCCGTGAGCAGTATCAACAATCAGCAGATCCACCCCCGCGTTGACGAGTTTCTCGACTCGCTCTTCAGTACCGGGACCCACTCCAACGGCAGCACCCACGCGCAACTGACCAAAACTGTCCTTGCAGGCCATCGGATGCTCAGTGTTCTTGACGATGTCCTTGACGGTTGCCAGGCCACGCAGTTCAAAGGCATCATTGACGATCAGCACCCGCTCAAGGCGATGACGGTGCATCAGGGTCTGCGCCTCTTCGAGGGTGGCACCCTCTTTCATGACGACCAGACGATCCTGCGGCGTCATGACGTTTCGAAGCGGTTCATCCAGGCGCTCTTCGAACCTCAAGTCCCGGTTGGTCACGATACCAACAACCTTGCCGGCCTCCACGACGGGAAGACCTGAAATGCCATGTTGACGCTGCAGAGCAATCGCATCACGCACACGCATGGTTGGTGTCACGGTCACAGGGTCAATGACAATACCAAACTCGTGACGCTTGACGCGCGCGACTTCACGAGCCTGCTCGTCAGCATTGAGGTTCTTGTGAATAATTCCGATTCCGCCTTCCTGGGCCATTGCAATCGCCAGGCGTGACTCCGTCACGGTGTCCATCGCAGCAGAAACCAGCGGAATGTTCAGAGAAATGTTTCGTGTCAGCTGAGTCGTCAGATTGGTGTCACGTGGCAAGACCTGCGAGTATGCAGGCACAAGTAACACATCATCAAACGTAAGCGCGGTTTGAGTCAGACGCATATAAAGCTCCGGGCGCAAAGCAAAATTATACGCGAGCGCAAATATCAATGCATGTCATCGTTAGATCAGACCGTGAATCTCGCCTAGAAACCAGTCTCACGAAGCACCAGTCGCGGTCAGAATTGCGCCACTGGTGCGATATTTGTGCGATTGGCGGACAGCAGCATGCGACCGTTTGCAACGCCGCAATCGCTGCAAGTCCAATCCTTTAGCCGCAGACTCACTTATACTCAAACCTGCTCTGGCTTTCCGACTGCGGGCGAAAATACTCCGACCGCGCACGAAGGCAATCCAACCCTTTCAGACGGGGCAATGCAGGCTGGCATGGCCTGTTTTTTCTGACCCGCCTGACCCGGGCAAGATCATCCCAAGGATCGCCTTGCATTCTGGAAAAACCGCATCCATGGTGTGTAACTACCACCAGTATCGTGTTCGCCCCAGACCTCTGGGTGCCAGGACATCATCACATTACGCGTGACACGCTCAGGGTGCGGCATCATGGCGGTGAACCGACCATCATGAGTCGTCACACCCGTCAAACCATCCGGGCTACCGTTCGGGTTGAACGGATACGCCTCGGTGGGCTGACCGCGATGATCGACGTAGCGGACTGTGCGCAACACCCGCGACGCGTCACCCTGATGCCTGAAGTCGGCAAAGCCTTCTCCATGCGCCACCGCAACCGGCACCCGAGTGCCCGCCATACCCTGGGTGAAGATCGACGGCGACTCAACCACTTCGACCAGTGACAGCCTTGCCTCATACTTCTCAGACTGGTTGCGGGTGAAACGCGGCCAGTGATCCGCACCCGGAATCATTTTTGCCAATGCAGCCATCATCTGGCAGCCATTGCAGACGCCTAACGCAAAACTGTCGTCGCGCGCAAAAAATCCGGCAAACATATCGGAGAGCTTGCTATTAAAAAGAATCGTCCTCGCCCAACCCTCACCTGCACCCAGCACGTCACCGTAACTAAAGCCACCGACAGCCACCAGTCCAGCGAAAGGATCAAGTGTTGAGCGCCCGGCCAGAAGGTCTGTCATGTGCACGTCATAAGCTTCAAACCCGGCCTTGTCAAAGGCCCACGCCATTTCGACATGACTGTTGCAACCTTGCTCGCGCAGAATCGCCACCCTGGGTCGCACACCAGACTGGATGTAGGGCGCCGCTACATCTTTTTGCGGATCAAACGACACTGCAACTGACATGCCAGGGTCTGGGACATCACTCCATAGATCAAATTCAGCCTGCGCGCAGACCGGATTGTCGCGACGACTGGCGATTCTCCAGCTGACCTCAGACCAGATCTTGCCAAGATCTGCTCTGGCCCGTCCCCATATCCTCTTGCCGTCGCGATAAATCTCGATTTCGTCGGATGTGTTGGGCATGCCGATCACATGCGAATGCTGAGACAATCCCGCACCCCGCAGAACCTGCATTACTGCATCGCGTTCAGCCGACGGCACCTGAATGACTGCGCCGGCCTCTTCACAGAACAACGCTTTGAGTGTGATTTCATCGCGCTGAACTGCAACCTGTTCAGGTCTGATCTTGTAATCCCCCCAGTCAGCAGCATACGGGTCGATGGTCAGCAGATCAAGATTGACCGAAACACCGCAATGACCTGCGAACGCCATTTCAGCCAGTGTCACAAACAGTCCACCATCCGAACGATCGTGATAAGCCAGAACGATACCGGATTGCGCCAGCGCGCGAATCGTGACAAAAAACCGCCGAACTCGCTCGGCATCGTCCATATCGGGTACTTCCTCGCCAAGCTGATTGCTCACCTGGGCCAGAATCGAGCCACCCATGCGCTGGCGTCCCTGTGCCAGGTCAATAAAAATCAAGGTCGTTGGACCCATGTCGGTGCGCAGTTGTGGCGTGAGCGTCTGCTTGACATCATCAACCTCAGCGAATGCAGAGACAATCAACGATACCGGCGAAATCACATCACGGGTCTTGTCCTGCTGGCCATCTATCTGCCAGCGGGTGCGCATCGATAGCGAGTCTTTACCCACCGGAATTGAAATACCGATTTCCTGACTGAACTCGCTTGCTGCTTGTACGGTGTCAAACAGCACGGCATCCTGGCCAGGACTGCCACACGCTGCCATCCAGTTGGCCGAGAGCTTGATGTGATCAAGGGCTTTGACATCAGCAGCCGCGAGGTTGGTCAACGCTTCCGTGATCGCCATGCGGGCAGAGGCTGGGCCGTTGAACATTGCCAGCGGCGTGCGTTCACCCATCGACATGGCCTGACCGTGATCGCTGTCATGATCCGTCAAGGTTACCGCGCAGTCAGCAACCGGAATTTGCCATGGACCGACCATCTGGTCACGACTCGAAAGTCCTCCCACAGTACGATCACCGATAGTGATCAGAAAGGTCTTGTTGGCCACCGTTGGATGACGCAACACACGATTGACCGCCTCGTCGAGCGCGATCACCGTCAGGTCAATCGGTTCGCTGACACCTGGCACCCGGGTTACATCACGCTTCATCTTCGGTGGTTTGCCCAGAATGACATCCATCGGCACGTCAACCGGCTGAGTCACACTCGGCTCATCAGAGTCAACCACCGTCAAGTGACGCTCAAGGGTGGTGGTTCCGATAACAGCAAATGGACAACGTTCACGCTTGGCGATCGCTTCAAAGCGCTCCAGACTGTCTGGAGAAATTGCAAGCACATAACGTTCCTGACTTTCGTTGCTCCAGATCTCGGCCGGTGACATACCCGACTCCTCGAGCAGCACCTTGCGAAGATCAAACATCGCGCCACGCCTGGCGTCGTTGACCAGTTCCGGAAACGCATTGGACAAGCCACCGGCACCGACATCATGGATCGCCAGAATCGGATTATCGTGACCCAGTTGCCAGCAACGGTCAATGACCTCCTGCGCGCGTCGTTCAATCTCGGGATTGGCGCGTTGCACTGAATCAAAATCCAGCTCGGCCTGATTGCTTCCAACCCCCATGCTGGATGCTGCCGCACCGCTCATGCCGATGCGCATACCGGGACCACCCAGCTGAATCAGCAGCGAACCCACGGGAATTTCAAGTTTCCGGACCTGAGACTCATCAATACTGCCCAGACCACCCGCGATCATGATTGGCTTGTGGTACCCCCAGCGCAAACCCGCACCGCTTTGCTCAAAACTACGAAAGTAGCCCAGCAGATTGGGACGCCCATACTCGTTATTGAAAGCGGCACCTCCGAGCGGACCATCGATCATGATCGATAAGGGCCTGGCAATCCGGTCTGGCAAACCATGATGGTCTGCCTCCCAAGGTTCAATGGCATCGTCAAACCGCAAATGCGAGACAGTAAAGCCTGTCATGCCCGCCTTGGGTTTGGAACCACGACCCGTCGCACCCTCGTCACGGATTTCGCCACCAGATCCGGTCGCAGCACCTTCATAAGGCGCGATTGCTGTCGGATGGTTATGGGTTTCAACCTTCATCAAAGTATGGACCATGGTCTCGCGGCGCCCATACGCAGAAGGCCCGGCCTGATCAACCGGCTCAGCCTCAAAACGCACGGCGTGCGAACCCTGCATCACAGCCGCGTTGTCGGAATAAGCCACCACCGTACCCTGCGGTGTCTTCTGGTGCGTCTTGCGGATCATGCCAAAAAGCGTATCGTCCTTCGGCTGCCCATCGATCACCCACTGTGCATTGAATATCTTATGACGACAATGCTCACTGTTGGCCTGAGCAAACATCAGCAATTCGACATCGGTCGGATTTCTTCCCAGGTGCGTGAAAGCCTCCAGCAAATAATCCACCTCATCTTCCGACAATGCCATGCCCCAGTCACGATTGGCTGCCTCGAGTGCCAAACGGCCCTGCTCAATGACTGGAACCGACTGCAACGACTTGCCTTGTCTTGCATGGAACAAGGCCCCTGCGTCGAACTGACTGTCGACGACCACCTGAGTCATCCGATCATGCAAACACTGAGCAAGCTGAGCCAACTGCTCCTCAGACAGATGCCTCGACGAAAGCCACGACCGCTTGAGTGTTATCACGTAGCGGATACCCCGCTCAATACGGCGCACCTGACTCAAACCGCAGTTATGCGCAATATCGGTTGCCTTGCTGGCCCAGGGCGAAACCGTTCCCAGTCGGGGATACACCCGCAATACCAGTGAACCGTCTTCAGATGATGTGACGTCTTGCGCATCGCCATAGTCCAGCAGTGATCTCAGATGGGACAACTGTGCCTCAGGCATCTGCCCATCGATCCAGACCACATGCTCAAATGTCGCAAGCACACCCTGCACCGGAAGATCCAGTCTGGAGAACTGGTCGATGAGTCTCTGG
>CAZBIN010000148.1:3804-7674 GCA_964491995.1 uncultured Orrella sp. | reverse complement strand
GAACACCGCCTGGAACTGGCGGCCCCTGCTTTCTGCAATCTGGCGCAACGCGGCCAGTACTTCGGGCGCAGACTGGGAGGAAAATTTTTCGCGGACAGCCGTCGTCACGGGCATTTTCCATCATGATTTATCTTGATGTCTCGTGATAGAGCATGATGAAAAGGTTATCTACCCCGGTGATGAGGTTCGATATTCGGGCTCAGGGTTTTCTTTAATTGAAATGAAATATTTGGCAAGGTAACTTCACTATCCGAACAGCACACGTCCATTGTGTCTAAGTCCCTTCAGCAGCAGGAAGGGTGATGAAGCCAAACTTTAAATTCATTTGAATTCATGCTTTTTCCAGCCCTGCTTGATCGTCCTGAAAACCTTTTGTTTTCATCTCAAGATCTGGATGAAGTCCGCCTGACAGTGGCGCGTATCATGCGGCCTCACGCTTTGAAGCTCGACAATAATGCAGATCGTCTAGAGGCTCGCATGTATCACATGGCGCTTGGCGATTTGTCTTTAAGTCGCCTCAGTTACGGTGCATCAATCACCATAGAGCCGGAGCCGCATGAAACCTTTTTTTTGGTCACCATGCCTGTTCGTGGCAAAGCCAATTTTGAACACGGTGGTCAGCAAGTTGTCCTCAACCCTGGTGTTGCCGCAGTGCTTAGCCCCGATGATGCAACACGAATGCATTGGCACAGTGGCAATGAACAGCTCATTTTGCGGTTATCTCGGGCCCTTGTCGAAAGAACGTTGGTGGGGCACATTGGTCAGCGCTTGGCTCAGCCTTTGCGTTTCGATCTTGCTTTTCATTGGCGCAATGCAGGTCCTTGGCCATTATTGCTTCAGTATCTCGCAGAATGTATGAATCACCGCCAGGTGATGCAGCAAAAACTGGTTCTGGATCAAATAGAACACATGGTCGCTGCTACCCTTCTGGCAACACAACGTCATAATTACAGTTGTTTTACCATCCCTAAAGCGCCTGGCGTTTTGCCACGCCAGATCAAGCGAGCTCAAGAGTACATGCAGGCGCACGCGCACGAACACCTCACTGCAGAGATCCTGGCCAAGGAAGTGGGTATCAGCGTGCGCAGCATACAGGCGGGTTTCAAAGAGTTTCTGGGGTGCAGTCCATCCCGGTATTTGCGAGATTTACGTCTTGATCGCGTACGGGCTGAACTGATCAAAGGTGCAGAGGGCAATGTTGCTGCGGTTGCCTTACGCTGGGGCTTTGAACATCTCGGTCGTTTCAGCAGTTACTACAAAGAAAGGTTTGGTGAGTTACCTCGCCAAACCTTATTGCGCTACCACTGATCAATATTTCGGGTTCAGGGCTTAGCCGAGTGCTGTGTCCATGAACATCATCAGCACGAACCCGATCATCAAGCCGCCAGTTGCAAATGTTTCGTGGCCTTGGCGGTGGGATTCCGGAATGATTTCGTGGCTGATAACAAAAAGCATCGCTCCGGCGGAAAATCCCAGGCCCCAGGGCAGTGCAGTACTGGTCATGTTCACAATTGTCGCGCCGACAAATGCTCCCAACGGCTCTATCAGCCCACTCAATATGCCGAGCGCGACTGCGAAGGCGCGGCGGTATCCAGCCCCGACTAATGCCAGCGCTATGACCAAGCCCTCAGGGACGTCTTGAATGGCAATCCCTGTAGCCAATGCGCCAGCACCGAGTCCATCATTGCCTACCATACTGACACCAATCGCCAACCCTTCCGGCAGGTTATGGAGTGAAATTGCAAAGACAAATAACCAGGTCCGTTGTAGTTTGCGCGCTGCATCCGCGGCTATGCCCTCCCGACCTTTGATGAAATGTTCGTGAGGCAACAGGCGTTCTGTCAGTAGCATTGTGACGGCACCGAGTGCCATTGCAAGCGCTATGATGCCTGCCCCTGTCCATGGATTACTGCCCAAGGCCGCACTGTTATTGGCAGCCTCGAGGCCAGGCAGAATCAATGAAAAAAGACAGGCCGCGAGCATGACACCTGCGCCGAACCCATAAAGGGTGTCTTGGGTGCGTTGTGACATCCCCTGAGACAGGGCGACGGGTAGTGTTCCCAGTGCCGTCGCGAGCGCAGCCATCATGCCAGCAGCTGTTGCTCGGGATACCGCCGTATTTTCGGCAAGATGTTGCCAAACCTGGGTGCCGAGAATCCAGATCCCCAGTAATCCGATGGTCATACCCATCCAGACTTTCGGGCGATATAGCCAGACTATGGCCAGATCCTGATGCTTGAGGTGATGCGGTTGTACGGTTGTTTTATTCATTTCTGTCTCCTCCGGTCAGTTTCATTCAGTGCACGGGGTCTGCCAACCCGATGAGTCGACCACGATGAAATACCAATGGGTCCGCTTGTTTGCTCCAGACTTTGGTTACTTCGCCAAACATGACGAGGTGATCTCCGGCAATGAGGTTTTCACCTTGTTTGCACAGGAGTGTGGCCATCGCTGAGTTCAGCAAGGGAACGCCTTCCTCAGCATCGGTGCATGCCACCCCCAGGAATTTATCTGTGACGGAAGCGCTGGCGAAACGCGAGGCTAGGCCATCGTCCTGAGCCGCCAGGAAGTGGATGGCAAAGTGTGAACAGTGTTTAAAAACGTCCAGGCTGGATGAGGTATTTGCCAGGCTCCAGAGCACCATCGGGGGGCTCAGAGACACCGATGCAAACGAGTTGATGGTCACGATAGCGACCCCTGTGGGATACGTGCCCAGTACGTTGCGTATCGATCGTGGCTCGAGCGACTGAGGCGCTTGAAAGGCGATGACCTCGGGCGAGGCCAGTACAGAAGAAGTGTCAGGTGCCATGGTGATTAATTACCGAGGTTAATAACGCATAGTTCAGGAGGCCGAGGTGTTTGGCCATCAGGTCGTTTTGCCGAGTTCACGGCGAGCCGGGTCGTGATGGCCACAGACAAACCGGACGAGGTCCTGACGGACTGCTTTACTGAGCGTTTCGAATGCTTCGACAGACCAGTCGGCCAGCATTGGTGCATCTGTCCAGTCGTCCTTATTCCCAAACTGAAAAGGCAGGTCCATGCAGTGCACTGCGCCCATTGCGGGTTGGCTGCTGAGTGCCGAAAAGTCACGAAACACGACGCTATGCCCGCACTGCGTTACCGCATCGGCAATCTGCTGCGTGAATCGTCCGAATTCAAACCATGAGGCGCGTTTGACGGTATCGGCGTAGTCTGACGTCCAGCCCTGCGGATCGGGGTAGTCAGGCAGCGACTCTGTGTGGGCACGGGCCGCAAGAACTTGAGCCGTGGTCCTGAACGTCTCTGACTCAGGATCATACGGAGGCAGAAACACAGACATTTCGTGTTGTGTAATGCGCAAATACACTGCGCTGGCATGCATGCGTTCGGCGGCCATGGCGGCATTTGAAAGCCAGTGGGCTTTCTCACCAGCCAGCATTGGCAGATACATGGGCGGCATGGCCCCCAAAACTCGCGGGGTCTGTCCAAGAACCTGCGCACCGGCCTTCAGGAGGCGTTCGGTGTTGGATGGGCTTTCTTGTTGCTTTTCGAGCGCGTGTGCCTGGTCGCTGAAACGGCGGCGATATTCGGTGCTCCAGGGTTGAATTTGCGGGATGCTGAGCAAGGCGATCTGACGGAACAGCCCTTTGGTCTGAGGCAAGCTGGCCAAGACCCAGGTGTACCAAGCGCCTGCGGATTGTCCGGCCAGAGTGATGTTTTCCGGGTCACCCCCAAACGTCTGAATATGCTCGGCCACCCACTTCAGCGCGAGAGTCAGGTCATTGAAGGGACGGTGGTCATCCGGTGACCCAGGCTCTTCCAGGTGGCCTGCAGGCCCCAGACGATAGTTCACGGTGACAACCACGATCCCTTCGGCCGCCAGACGTTGAC
>CAZBIN010000148.1:0-3794 GCA_964491995.1 uncultured Orrella sp. | reverse complement strand
GCGATACCATTGCATCGCACCGCCTCCACTGGCCCAGGCTCCGCCATGAATGTAGACCAGCACAGGCGTCTTTTTAACGCCAGCAGGGGCCCAGACGTTCAGAAAGAATGCATCGTCAGTCTGAGGGTTTAGGCGGCCTGCTGTACCTGTGACGGTTTCAAGTCGGCTGGGTAACTGCGGAAAAACCGGCACTTGTGTCATGTCTTCGACATCGAGCTGGCCTGTCGAGGGGATGGAGGTCGAGCGTGGGTTAGTGTTCTCTTTCAATGCGGCATACCGAAGGCCGTAATAGCATTCGACATCATCAATGACAACGCCGTGCCACGAATCACGACACACCCGACGGTGTGTCGTGATCTGCCGACCGGTATCACCTGCGACTTGGTTCGTGCCCGTTGCAGCACGAGACGAGGGAGTCATACTCGGCATGGGTGGTTTTCCTCAGACCATGGGTGAGGGCAGGGGGACACCCAACAAGCCGGCACCACCGATTTCGTAGCCCAGGGGGCTTGCCGCCATGGCGTGGCGTGCGCCGGTGTTCACGTCTCGCCACAAGCGGCCAATCGGATTGGACTCGGCGAACGTGGCGGTCCCGTGCAGCCAGGCAATGTCGTTCATGGCATCGGCCAGGTTATGAACAGCGTGGGCAATATCGTTGCGAATGGCCGCGCGCTGCTCGAGACTCAACGGCGTTGTGCCTTGTGCAGTTTCATCCACAATGTCACAGGCACGCTTCAAGATGAGTTCTGCGCTGTCAATCTTGCCCTTGGCGACACCGATGGCATGGGCGAATTGACCCGAGGTGTTTTGTGGGTGGTAGTTCGAGTATGTGATGCTGCGTTTGGAGGCAGCGGCAATCGTCAAGTCCAGGGCAGCTTTTGCGCCACCCAGTGGGCCAGAGACAATGACCAGAGGGAACATCGATGCGGGCGTCAGACGCTGGTGGAATGTGGCATCGGCCATTGATTCGAAGCCGGGTCCAAGCATGACGCCTGCGCGTACGACCTGGTCGGCAGGTACCCATTGGTCTTCCGCGACGATTGTGTTGCTGCCCGTGCCGCGCATCCCGATCGAGAACCAGGTGTCCTTGATGGTGTACTGATCTTTGTGCAATAGGGCATAGCCCAATTCGGGTTCAGCGTCTTCCGATTCGAAAATGGGTACCACGCCGATTGAGTATTCGGCATGGAAAACGTTCGATGCCCAGGGCCATTCGCCCGAGACGCGGTAACCATCGCCATCGCGTATGGCTTTACCACCAGGGCTGACGATAATTGATGACATGCGAATCGGTTTGCCACCGGCGAAGATTCGATCCATGATGCTGGCCGGGAAGCGTTGAGGCAACATGGCCGACACGTTCGAGATGATGGTGATCCAGGCGCTGTTGGTGCAGTAGTAACCGATGGTCGTAGCGGCTTCAAGCAGCATGCGTGCACCGCCCTCCCAACCACCGTATTTTTTCAGCGTTGCCATGCCGAACGCATTGATGGACGACAGGGCTTCGATACTGGCCTCAGGGACGCGACGGTCGCGGTCAGCCTTTGGGGCATTTTCACGAAGAATGGGTCCAATCTCATGAATGCGCGAAATGATTTCAGCCGTATCTTTTTGCATTTGTGTGGTGTGCATGTGTGTCTCCTGATATTTTTAAAATCCGAATGCTTTGATGGGTTCTGTTAAGTCCATGACTTCGCGGACTTCAACTATCTTGCCGTCGCGTACCGTAATCACATCGACAATTTCGCTTTCGACGACGAAACCGGTGGGTTTGGCTGTTGCGGTTTCGAACAGGTGGAGAACGCCGATACCTTGTGTCTCATCGACGTATAGCCCACGTAGTTCCATCTTTAATGTGCCGGCCACAAAACCCTCGGCCAATCCTCCCAGCAGCTCACCCAAGAAGCCTTCCCAGCCTTCGTAGGTTTTTGCTATCGGGCAAGAGCGTCCGACGACGGTCCAGCGGATGTCTTTTGAAATGACTTGTTTGAGTGCTTCATGGTCGCCCGCAAGGTGGGCTTTCCAGAAGGCTTCAATAACAGCGCGTGTACTCATATTGCGGCCCCCGTGTCCTGATAATCAAGAAACGAAAGGGACTTCATGCATGGCTGCGAGACGGGCCATTTCATCTTTGTCGGTCATCCCGTCAATTTTTTGCATGTACTCATACAGCTTGCGGGTCGGGGAAGCGGTCACCAACATCACGGCGGGTTTGTCTGAGCGGTTGTACAAGGCGTGCGGGATGCCTTTAGGCAAGGTCACCTGAGTCCCGGCAACGACTTTGATGTCATGCTCGCCCAACGAGAACTCCATCTCGCCTTCCATCACATAAATGAACTCATCTTGAGTGTCATGAATGTGCATGGGGACGATCGAATCCGGTGGGAATGTGGCGTGCAGGGACATGGATGATTCTGTCACATGCAAGGGCACGTAGATCTGACCCAGAATTTCCCAGCGCTGTCCGTGGAAACCTTCTGATTGATGAATCGGACCGTAGGTGTAGTCCATGTTGATCTCCTTTTTTGGGTCTCTATTAATTGATTAGAAAAAACCGCTTCTATTGATGTCATCCGTCCAGCTTGGGGCCGGACATGTGATCGGCTGATTTGATTGTTTTTGAGCGGTTGTGCGATTTATAGAGGATTTGTCCTGCTGCTGATCCGGGTGCTTGATTCGAAGAATAAATATCTGCGGATCGGGGATAATGACTCTCGGTTTATGGACATTAGCCCTTTGGATTAAGGCCTCGAACGATCGTGGCATGCTCGCCCCAGTCAAATGGCCGTGTCCACCCTTCAAGCCTTCTGGGAGTACCATGCCGACCCCAAGCAGCCGCTGAAGGCTTGGTGTGGGAGCCAATGCCTGCGACCTGGACCTCGCCCGCTGACATCAAGGCGTAGTACCGCAGCGCCAGTGTGCTGAAGAACCGTCGCGTAATTTTCAACATCAAAGGCAATGACTACCGGCTAATTGTGGCCGTTGCGGACACGTTGAAGATCGTCTACGTGAAGTTCGTTGGCACCCGCAAAGAGAACGACGCCGTCCATCGACCATGGATCATGGATCTTGGCTTCCGCGTTGAACTACGTTGTCATGGGGGCATCTGTTGCGGAGTAGAAGGGCAAAAAAATCCCAACCGTTGAAGGTTGGGATTTTGGGGATTGGTGGCGGATGGTTGCCGACCAGAAAAACGGCTTTCTGGATTAGGTAGCACTCCTGCAGGTTGCTGAGGGCTTGAGCGGGTGCAATCAGGTTTTCAGCTTCAGCCGCTCGACTTCGGCGTGGAAGGCAGGTGTCAGTTCTGCGATCAGGTTTTCGATGTCGCGCACCTGATGTTGAATCGTCAGCACCGCGATGCCTTGCGGCACGAGGTCGTAGATCACGAAGTGCTGCCGCGCCGGAATCATCAGAAACGGCGTCGACAGGTACTGCCGCAAGCGGCCCTTCTCCGGGTTGGCGGCAGCAACGCCCATGGCCGCGTACAGGTCGGCGAGATAGCTGTCGGCAACGTCTTTGCCCCATTCCCGGCGTGACCACGTGTAGATGCGGCGTAAATCCAGCGCCGCATTCCGGGTCAGCAGAAACGTAGCGGGCGATGGCACGTCATTGCCAACCATCGGCTTCCTTGCTGTCAAGCACCGCCATGTCGGTCTTGAAGTCGCCGCTGGACGCAAAGACGCGGCCCGCTGCCAAGTCTCGGTAACCTGCGAGGATGGCGCCCTGCACGAACTGGCCATCGCGCCGTTCCATGTCGCGGCGGATCAGGTCGCGCACGTATTCGCTGGGTGTTT
>CAZBIN010000147.1:0-7714 GCA_964491995.1 uncultured Orrella sp. | reverse complement strand
AGTCCCGCAAACCGGTCTGCAGTATCAAACTTGAGTGTGAGATTCTCAAGATCGAGGTCGGGGCGCTGGCTCTTACCTTGTATCCGCGGCCATTGTGCCTGGATCTGCAAACGCTGCTGATCGATCGCCAGATAACCGCTCATGGCAGAAATACTGAGATGGTGATCGTCAGATCGAAAAACAAACGGAGGGGCCGCCAGACGACTCTCAAACCCGCCGTTCCAGTTCAGAACGCCTGCACCTGTCATTTCGATCGGTGGCGTCAGGTTGCTACCAGAGGTTCTCATCATGACCTCGCTGGGCTGTGCGGTCCATGAGACTTGCGCCAGTCGGGTGGGCCACAGTGTATGGTTGATCTGATACCGGACAATCAGAGCTGGTAGCTCATGCTGTGCTGGCAGATGTGCCGCGAGGGTGGTGCCTGTCGTCAGATCGAGCATGGTCACGGCATGGGTGTGCGGGCTTGTGACGGCCGAAGTCCCTGAGGTACCGGAACCACCTGAAGGGGTCAAGTGACCCGAACGACGCACAGAATCATCGCCTGGACTCGTTTGAGAAGGAATTTTTTCCGCCATTGCTTGAACACGAGTCTCTGGCGTCTGTGTGGCACCGCTGTTCTCCAGTGCAAGTACCCCGCTGGATTGCCATACGCCTGTCTGGTGCTCGATGACTCTAATCTGAACCGAACCAGGGCTGGATGGCATCTGGGCATATTGACGAATCTTTTGTTCGGCCAGCACACCGGCGTAATAGCTCGCTGCGCTGTAGGCAATGACCAGAAAAACGCCAGACAGCAGCAAGATTGGAAGGAACGGACTTTTTCGTCTGGTACTGGAGCGGCGCATGGAGCGAACCTTGATGGAGTTGCGTTAACGACACATTAGCCAAATTTGACAGCAACCACGTCTGAAAGCAACCGCGTGTAACAGTCCTTGACCCTCATATCCGGCCAGTCATGACCCGATCGGCTTGCACGATGATATGCAGGTGGAGTCTGGATGATTGCATAAGCAGGGCCAGCCACCTCCCCTGCACTACTCTTACGCTAGACCGTAAACCACTTGTGCTTCAGTTCTCGAGAACAATCGGCTGACCGTGAGGTGTTCGCGCAGCGGCATCTCGCCAGGCACTCTGTTTTTCTGTCAGCATGTCCTGACTGACATATCCGGACTCGCGAACAATTCGTTCGAGCGCGCCCAGCCAGTGCCAGTAATAGGTGTTGCCAAGGTCCGGGTCGCCATGATCAGGCGCATGGGCTATCACATCGCCCAGCGTCTGTGCCCACTGTTCCCACGTAAAAAGCCCCTTGTCATGCAGCGCGAGGGTCATCGCAAAAGCCTGGGCCTGCCACGGTTCGCAAAATACAGGCCCTTCCTGCTTGATCAGAGGCATATCAAGACCTTGTGCCTTGATGGCGGCCTCACAGGCCTGCATGGAGGGTATATCAAACGTTGACTTGCTCATTGGACATCCAGCAAATAAGGTTCCCAGCAATTGAGACTGACAGAATCTGCCGTGGTGTCAGGTCCCCAGAGGGTTCTGGCATCAAACTGCACGGTGTACATCCATTGCGGCTCGTCTGGACCAATGGCATTTTTGTCAGGAAATACGTGCACACCTAGCACCTCGGTGATCACGCCTTCCTTGTCCCTGCAGTAACGGGGCAGTCGGGTGTGTGTTTTGGGGCTGAACTCGATCGTACGGACTCGGTCACCCAGTGCAAACTTTGCCGCAGTAGAGGGTTCGCGCTCGCTCGGCCAGCCTCGCTTGAGTGCTGCAGGCATCTCCTGAGCGTTCAGCGTTCTGACGCCAGGCAACCCCTGACCTGCCGCCTGGTAATTGAGCAACTCATCAGCGGTGACCATGGACGAATGCACCAGCAGGCGCTCCAGACCATCGAGCCAGATATGGTAGTAAGTATTTGAAAGATATCTCAGCGGTGGCAGACTCTCGCGCAACGAACGCGAGGTGTCGATATTCCACTGTCTGGCCGTATTCATGGCAACGGTCAGCGCAAACGCCCTGCGCTCCCAGTCTGCGTGAAACACAGGTTCGTTTTGTTCAAGCGGAATGGGTCCAAAACCTTGCATCCCGCCCATGTCATGAACGTTGTTCATCTGAGAATCTCTCCAGGCAAGGGTTAATGGGAACTGGCGGTCGGGGGGTAAACAATATTGGTTCCGATCATCGAGTCTCGAGTCACAAGGCTGGCCAGTTGCTCCTGACTCATGCCCTGGGTGCCGTCGGGGCGCATGGGAAGCACGATGTAGCGTTGCTCGGAGTTGGAATCCCAGACCTTGATTCTCACGTGCTCTGGCAAAGTGCAACCAAACTCGGCCAGCACACTGCGCGGATCGATCACAACCCGGGACCGGTAAGGCGCCGACTTGTACCACATAGGTGGTAGCCCCAGTACGGGCCATGGATAGCACGAACACAAAGTACACACCACCACATTGTGAACCTCGGGTGTGTTCTCAAGGACGATCATGTGCTCCCCGCCCCTGCCAGAAAATCCCATTGAGCCGATTGCAGCCGTGGCATCTTCAAGTAACCACTGCTTGAAAGCCGGGTCCGTCCAGGCGCGGGCAACCACTTGCGCGCCGTTGTGTGGTCCAACCTGGGTCTCGTAGGTCTCGATCAGCACATCAAGCACCTTGGGATCCAGATAGCCTTTCTCGATCATGAGCGACTCCAGGGCACGCACACGAATGTCCTCTTCGGACAGATGGCTCATCTCATGCCCATGATCATGATCGTGGGCATGAGCGTGATCATGACTGTGGTGGTCATGACGCTGGTGGGGTTTGGAATGATCAGATTGACTCATGATTCTCTCTTTAAAGACAGGCGCCACGCGCACTGATGGGCCAGATTGCCTCAACCTTGCCGTGACGTATGCAGATGATGTCATCGTAAAGATTGACAGTCGGATCGCAATGCCCGGGGATTAGCCAGAGGTTATCACCGAGGCGCGGTTCCTGACCAGACGGCGCCTGAGTATCGCTATCCCGCCTGATGCGCACCACACCGTGCTCATCAGATGCCTTCTGATACTGGAGATCATCGCGCCTCCAGACACGGGGCATGCCGGAGTCTACGCTTGAGGCTTTGAGTCCAGCATCAACCACAGCAACGTCGTCGGCGGGTCGACTCAACACTGTACTCAGGACAAACAGTGCATGCTCAAAGCGCACATCGCCCATACCGGGCTCGTTATCCGCATAATCACGATCCATGAGCGCGTAGGAGCCAGGCTGTACTTCATCGTACACCCCGCTATCACGCTCATGCCAAAAGGTGCCGGTACCCGCGCCGGTCACGATGGGCACCACCATGCCAACGGCTTCGATCTGCTCGCGCGCGTGGCGGGCAATGGCTGATGCGTGACGAATCGCCGCCGCACGCTCCTGGGGCTTTCTGATGTGTTGCGCCGCGCCGTGATAAGCGTGCAAGCCGGCAAACCTTAACCCGTCACTGGCGTGTATCTGTCTGGCAAGCACCACGCTCAATTCGACGCTCGCGCCACACCTGCCCGCACCTACATCGAGTTCTACGTAGACATCAAGTTCGCGCCGGCTGCCCGCCATAATCCGAGCCAGATCCTGGACATGTTGCGCATGGTCAACCAGCACACCCAGCGTGATCGACTCGGCGAGCTCGCGCACATGTGCCAGTTTGCGCTGGCCCACCAACTGGTTGGTCAGCAGAATGTTGTTCACACCCGCTTTGGCAAAGACCGCTGCTTCGCTGATTTTTTGACAGCAGATTCCAACAGCCCCCAGGCGAATCTGGGCCAGTGCAATCTGAGGACATTTGTGGCTTTTGGCGTGGGGACGCAGTCTGACCGAAGCCGACTCTTTCGCCATCAGTTGAAGATTCTGCTCGAAAGCATCAAGATCGAGAACGAGTGCCGGTGTGTCAATGGATTGAACCGCATCTCCAATTTCACAGGCTTTCCAGGGCAGCATTACAGTCTCCTTGCCACTTTTCATCTGCGTGGCCTACGGCGTTATGGAACATAGATCGGAATGGTGAATCAAGCGTTTGAGTTAGCGCATCGAAGCTCCACACTGTGCAATAGACAAACGGTTGCATCATGCATTCACAGGACTTTGAATAGGCAAAAATCGCACACAGGTGATCATCGCATACAGCTGACCCTGATACGAGGCAGACCCACAAAACTGGCAAGACCCAGGAGGGTCACTCGCAAAGGTGTCAGGGCGACTCACGGCGGCTGGAAGCCCGCAGAGCCGGGGCTCTGAAGTGCGCCCGGGTTGGGACATCATCGCCAACGATGATCGTGATTGGAATCAAGGTCGCCACGCATAAAAAACCAGACTGTCACATTGGCGAAAGTCTGGTCAACAGGCGCTTTGAATCGTCACTTGATATTTTGGTAAGTCCAGATCCATTGTGATGTGAGTCTTTTTTTGGTTCCCCCGCCGGATGAACTGGACTGTGTGAACTGCGCCTTACCAAAAACACTGCATCAGATCCATTCAGCCGCATCGGCTGCGCCAGAATCTGCCAGGCCCGCACTGATTGGGCCAGAACTGGAACAGAAATACGAGCTCTGGTCACAGGGATTGACCCGGCACACAAAAAATGGCCGGGCGCCGAATCTTAAAGCGCAGCGTCTTTGACCTGTTCCGGCTTCATCGCCGTCAAAGCAAAAATCTGCTCAAAATCCAGATTCCAGCAAGCCTGTGCGATCTTGTCTGCCAACTCCTTACCTATGATGGCGTCACATACTGCATGAAACTTGCCAGTCAGCGCCTGGTCGTCAAGCGGGTTATCTGGCTCACCATAAGGCTGGCGCTGGGTCAGTTCAAGACGGCTGCCGTCTTTCATCTGAACAATAACGTGTGCCGGACGTTGCATGGGATAGACCGCCTGCATCTGCTCGGAGATTTCCACCTTGACCTTGGGTACCAGATCAGCGATGTCCGCACGCGCCCGTGCTGTCCGACCGAAAGCGTCCAGACCGATCTCATCATGCACGATGGCCGTCGCCACAGCAAACGGGATCGACATCTGGGCATCCAGAAAAGCCGAGTAATGGGTATGCGCGTGCTTGGCGGCAACCTGATTGGTCTGTACAAGAATGCTTTCAATCTGGCTGGGGTCAAGCTTGTGGGTCTTCTTGAGATCAAGAATGGCATCGATCGGCGCGTGAAGATGACGGCAGCAAGGATAGGGCTTGACATACGTCATCAAAAGCTCCCACGTCTGACCAAGCTCATCGAGCGTGCTCATGGGATCGGCCTTGCCACCCGCGTAGGCTTTGAAGTAACCGTTCTTACCTTCAATGCCGGTCAATGGACCATCAACGCCGTGCCGAGCCATCTCGGCCACCACAACGCCGTCACGGGCGCACTTGCCTGGATGCAGACGTTTGATTTCTGAACCTTCACCGAGAAACTCGAACAGTCCGCTCGAGAACGACCCTGCCATCCCGAGTGCCCAGGTCATCTGCAATTCCGTAAGATTCAGAAGCTTGCCAACCCCGGAGGCGCAACCGAACACACCGTTGACGCCAGTGTTGTGAAATCCGTTTTGCCATGTGTGCGGATGACCGGCGCGCGCCATGCGGCAGCTCAGTTCAAATCCGATCACAATCGCTTTGACCACATCTTCAGGCTTTGA
The DNA here is from genome assembly GCA_964491995.1 of uncultured Orrella sp. Taxonomy (GTDB): domain Bacteria; phylum Pseudomonadota; class Gammaproteobacteria; order Burkholderiales; family Burkholderiaceae_B; genus Algicoccus. The sequence goes on along the minus strand of CAZBIN010000147.1, from coordinate 2,062 downwards.
CTTGTATGCCTGAGCCACTGCCATGATCGCTGGCATGCAGGCTGCACCGGGATGATACGAGCCAGGCGTGTAGCCGTCATCAAGTTCAAGCCCGTGAGCGGCCGTACCATTGACAAACGCAGCACTGTGAGTCGAAAGCTTCACGGGTGTTCCGACAACACTGGCGCAACCAGCACCTTCGGCGGATCCGAAATAAGCTTGAGCAGCACGACTCGTCGGAGTCGTCGAACCTGCGATCACTGCGCAATAGTAGTCAAGGGTCAGGCGTTTGACCTGATGAATCACCTCAGGCGGAAGGTCCTGATATTGCAAACCTGCTGCCCAGCGGGCAAGTTCACGGGTCACGGGTCTGACAGCCTGTGTCGCAGCAGATTGTTGGGGAGCAGTACTTGTGACGGTCATTTTCTTACAGTCTCCAGTTTTAGATGGCACGCAGCCCAAGTGCGAAGCATGTTGCGATAGGTCGCACTGACAAGGTCTGCCTGTTGTATGCCCACTTTACCTTTCAGGTCAATGTTAAAGCAGATTTGCATATTTATATTGCGTATGCGAATACGGCTGAGCCCTCTGAGCACCTTTTTGAGGCCCGTTCATGCAGCAATTGCGGGGTTGCAATCAACTCTTTGTTTACGATCCTGAATCAAAGCGTCTGCTGTGAAGTTTGCTGCTCAGGATTGTCTTCGACAACGCGAAAACAAGTTTACCTAGAAAAATAGACATCGTGTCTATTTTTTTGTGTAAACTTTATCCGGTTCGGCAGTGCTTCAGAAAAATAAAGTTTTGCGGCTTTGGCAGCGAGTCTTGCGCAATAAAACCGTCAAGATCCGTATGGCAGATTCAGCAAATCGAGCAGTATTTGGCGAGAGTCAATCGTAGAATTCTTATCGAAAGTCTGTACGGATCGGGGGAGATGATGAACAATGTCTTGAGAGATGGTTTTGTCCGGCAGTCCGCTCGGCGGGCTCGTTGGGGTCTGGTCGCGATGGCAGCGGTACTTTGTGTTGGACCTTTGCCTTTTGTGAATGCTCAGCAGGCCACTCGCTACCCGGAAAAGCCGGTCAAATGGGTGGTTCCCTACTCTGCGGGAGCTTCCAATGATACTGTCGCACGCATTCTGGGTGCCAGGCTCAGCCAGATGTGGGATCAACCAGTCATTATCGAAAACCGTGCGGGTGCAGGCGGCACGATTGGTGCGACTGCTGTGGCTAAGTCTGAGCCAGACGGCTACACGTTGCTTATGACCAATCCTGGCTCAAACGTCAATGCGTTTGCGCTACGCGCGCAGTCCCCCTATCAGGAACAGGATTTCGTGCACATTGCACAGCTAGGCTGGGCGCCGATCGTATTGGTTACAGGTGCTGACAGTAAAATGCAATCTGTCAGCGATGTGGTCAAGTTTGCCAAGAGCAATCCAGCGCAGTTAACCGCTGGTTCATCTGGAATCGCGGGAAGCAGCCACCTCGCGCTCGAGCTCTTCAAGCTGAAATCCGGCACAGACATCCGCCATATCCCCTACAAAGGAGCGGCCAACGCCGTGAATGACCTTGTTGGTGGTCAGATTGACATGGTATTCGTGACCCCAGCTTCGGTAAGTTCACTGGTCCAGGCGGGCAAAGTCAAACAAATCGGAGTGGCGAGCAATGAGCGAATTGCAATTTCTCCCGATACACCCACAATGGCTGAACAGGGTGTGGACGGATTCAACATGAAAATATGGTTTGGCGTGTCTGCGCGAGCAGGAACGCCTGATGCCGTTGTCCAGAGAATCAATCAGGACCTGATCAAGGCACTGGAGGACCCTCAGACGCGCTCACGCATCGAAGCGCTCGGGCTTCAGATTGAGACCACCAGTCCAGCTACATTTGCAAAAATCATATCTGACGACATCGCGCTGACCCGTGACATTGCCACCACTGCAAATATCCCGGTGAATTAGCATTGTATTGTGGTCACTCAAAGAAGAGCGATCAGTCATAGTCCAGTGGGCTGAAACCATCAAGTCGAAATTATCCAGGCACTATTTTTTTCAGGAGAAGACCTTGCAATCTAATCACGAGACAGA
>CAZBIN010000146.1:1997-7810 GCA_964491995.1 uncultured Orrella sp. | reverse complement strand
GGCTGATATCCGGGGCCTGCAGTTCGATGGTGTGTTGTTTCATGAGGTCGTGATCTCGCAAAAAAATGGTTTTTTCGGTCAGGCTGATGGCAATATCAACCTGTGGTGTGAGAGAAGTGACTCGTTTTACTGTGTGCCACCGTCGTTGAGGTGACAAGCGCTGAAATGCTCAGGCGCCAACTCCTTGAGCAGCGGCTGTTCGCGTTTACAGCGGGGTCCGGCATTCGGGCATCGCGGATGAAAGTGGCAGCCACTGGGTGGGTTCAATGGCGAAGGAATTTCGCCCTTGATGGTCGAGAATCGCTTGTTGCGGTTCTTCAGGCTTGGAACGTTGTCCAGCAGCGCTTTGGCATAGGGATGATTGGGCCCTTCGAACAGCCTTTGAGCTGGTGCAGACTCGACCATGCGACCGAGATACATGATCACGACTCTGTCTGACAGATAGCGTACAACGCTCAGGTCGTGACTGATAAACAGGTAGGTCAGATTGAGTTCTGCACGAAGTTTCATGAACAGGTTGAGCACTTGCGCCTGAATCGACACATCGAGTGCTGCGACACTTTCATCACAGACCAGAAACCTCGGGTTCACAGCCAGTGCTCGCGCAATACCGATCCGGGCGCGCTGACCACCGGAGAACTGATGTGGATAGCGCCGCATGTAGACAGGATCGAGACCGACGCGCTCGAGCACCTCGGCGACATGGTCCTGTTTCTCGCTGGCTTTGACGATCCCATGGTACACAGGGGCTTCGCCGACGATGTCGAGCACCCGCATGCGTGGATTGAGCGAGGCCATCGGATCCTGAAAAATCATCTGCACGGCCAGTGTTTCTTTCTTGAGCTCGGCTGCACCCATCTTGTGCAGGTCGTTGCCTTCAAAAAAAATCTGTCCTTCGGTGGGCTGATAGATGCCCGCAACCACCCGGCCCAACGTGGATTTTCCACAGCCTGACTCGCCGACCAGACCAACGACCTCGCCATGATGAACATCAAGGTCGACGTTGTTGACGGCATGCACGACTTCGGGTTTGTTGTTTGCTCCGAGAAGATTGGCAATTTTGCCGGCCGTATCAACCGACTTGGTAAATCGCATTGAAATGCCCTGCATCGATATGATTGGATTGGTGCTCATGACAGTCTATGCATCCTGGGTAGAGGGCTGATGCACCCGGTGAATAATCGGGTGGTGACACCGTGCCTTGCGACCCCCTTCAAATGTTTGTTGTTCTGGTACGACCTTGTGACAGATGTCTGTCGCATCCCTGCAACGAGGCGAAAACGCACAGCCGGCGGGCAGGCGACCGAGTGACGGGGTCGATCCGGGGATCTGCTCCAGTGGTTCGCCATGTTTGACCGCAGAGGGCAGGGATCCCAGCAGACCTTTGGTGTAGGGGTGAATCGGATTGTCGAGCACGTCATCAACATCGCCCAGCTCAACGACTCGACCTGCATACATGACCGCAATGCGTTGAGCCAGGCCGGCAACCACCGTAAGGTCGTGTGTGATCCAGACCAGCGCCGTTCCGCTTTCGGCGCACAGCTGCTGGATCTCGGCCAGAATCTGGCTCTGAATGGTGACATCCAGAGCAGTGGTCGGTTCGTCAGCGATGATCAGCCTGGGATTGTTGAGTAATGCGGTGGCGATCGCGACACGCTGGCGCATACCGCCGGAGAACTGGTGTGGATAGGCTTTCAGGCGTTCCGCAGCAGAGGGGATGCCAACCCGTTCAAGAGCCTGTTGAGCTCTGGCCAGAGCCGCTTTTTTTGAGACTTTTTCGTGGGCGAGGATTGCCTCGGTCATCTGCGTATCGATGCGGAGTACCGGGTTGAGCGTCATCATCGGATCCTGAAAGATCATCGACACTTCTTTGCCGCGCAAGCGACGCATCTCCGACTCGCTTAGTCCGATGATCTCGCGTCCGGCGATTTTGATTGACCCGCCAACGATTTCGCCAGGCGGATCGACCAGACCCATGATTGAATAGCCGGTGACAGATTTGCCAGAGCCAGACTCGCCGACCAGACCCAGAACCTCTCCTTCAGAGACACTGAAAGACACGCCATCAACCGCTTTGATAACCCCGGCACGGGTCATGAAGTGGGTGGCCAGATTTTCTACAGACAAGACTTCCTTCACCACTATTTCTCCAGCCGTGGGTTCAATACATCGCGAATCCGGTCACCGACCAGATTGATCGAGACGATGGTTAACAGCAGGGCAAGACCTGGAAAGAAGCTGATCCAGTAACGACCGCTCATCATGTACTGAAACCCGTTGGAAATGAGTACACCGAGCGATGGTTCGGTCTGTGGCAGTCCGACCCCCAGAAAGGACAGGGTTGCCTCGAGCGAAATGGCATGCGCTGTCTGCACGGTCAGCACCACAATCACCGGTGCCAGACAGTTGGGCAGGATGTGTTTGAACACGATTCTGGTTTTGGACAGCCCAAGCGATTTGGCCGCTTCGACATACTCCTTGCCTCGCTCAACCAGCGCAGTGGCTCTGACAGTTCGCGCATAGTAAGCCCACTGCACCACAATGAGGGCAATGATGATTTTGTCGACTCCTTTGCCCAGGGCAGCCACAAGGATGAGCGCGATCAGGATGGCGGGCAGCGAGAGTTGCAAATCCACAACCCGCATGATGACGGTCTCGACACGGCCACCCGCGTAGGCTGCAATCAGGCCGATCGACATGCCCAGAGTTGCCGCAATGACACCTGAGAGTACGCCAACGGTCAGAGAAATCCGCAAACCGTAAAGAATGCCGGAATACAGGTCGCGACCTACGCCATCCGTTCCAAGCCATGCGGTATAGCCTTCCATGGTTTGCTCGCCTGGAGGCAAACGCGAGTCCATAAGATCCACGTTGGCCAAGTCGTATGGATTCTGCGGTGTGATGAATGGAGCAAGCAGGGCTAGCGTGATGATCCCCAGCAACATGATCAGCCCGACGACCGCCACCCGGTCTTCGAAAAACGTGCGCACGAACCGCCGCATTGGCGTCTCGACGACAGCCGATACTGCTTGCGCAGGGGGTGTTGTAACGTGTGTATTCATGACAGTTTGTTCAACCTTTGGCATCAGCGAGTCGTACTCTGGGATCAAGCACCGAGTACAGAATGTCGACAACCAGATTGATGACGACAAACAAAATGACCACAACCATGATGTAAGCAACGATCACGGGACGGTCGAGCCGCTGTATGGCTTCGAGCAAGAGTTTGCCCATGCCCGGCCACGAGAAGATGGTCTCGGTGACCACTGAAAACGCAACGAGTGAGCCAAACTCGAGACCGATCACAGTGATGATCGGAATCATGATGTTTTTGAGAACGTGTACCCGGATGATCAGACTCTGCGACAAGCCCTTGGCGCGAGCGAACTTGACGTAATCCATCAGCATGGCCTCACGGGTTCCGGCACGGGCCAGGCGAATGATCAGGCTGATCTTGAGCAGTGCCAGGTTAAAGGCCGGTAAAAAGATGTGTTGCCATCCGTTGACCGTGAGCAAGCTGGTTTGAAAGCCAAGAAATTCGACGGTTTGTCCACGACCTGAAGCTGGTAACCAGCCGAGCATGACCGAGAACAGCATGATCAGCATCAGACCGACCCAGAATGTCGGCAGGGAAAAACCAAGAATCGATCCGGCCATGATGGCGCGAGAGGACTTGCGATCTGGAAACAGACCCGCGTACATGCCCAGGGGCAGACCAACCACAATTGACATGAGAAGTGCCGCGACAGCCAGTTCCATCGTCGCACCCATGCGACTCAGGATCAGCTGGATGGCAGGCTCGCCGTGCACGAAACTACGTCCAAAGTCACCCTGGAAGATGCCCCCGATAAAATGGTAGAACTGCGTCGTGATGGGCTTGTCCAGGCCCAGCGCAGCGGCAGTTTTGGCGATCGCATCCTGGTCCATTTCTGGTGAGATCAGCATCCAGATCGGATCGCCAACAACGTTGACCCCGAAAAAGACCAGCACAATCATCACGGCGATAACCAAGAGCGCCTGGCCCAGGCGCCGAATAAGAAAAGACAGCATCGTCTGGTGTTACCTAGGTTGGTGCTTAAGGGCGACAGCTGCGACGGGAGTCATCCCGTCGCAGCAGAACCACCAGAACAGAAGCGCTGGCGGCCCTTGTCTTGCGATGAATTTACTTCTTCTGCTTGATGCCAGACGCGATCGAATATTCGTCAGCACGGGCTGTCACATCAATACCTTTCTTCGAAGCCCACACGTTGGTCTGGTAGTGAATCGGAATGATGCCCAGGTCGTTAAAGGCGATGTCGGACGCTTCAGCCAGCAAAGCGGCACGCTTGGCGTCATCAACAGCCATCAAGGCTTCGTCAAGCTTGGCGTCAAAGGCAGGGTTGGAGTAGCGACCACGGTTAGCAGCGCCCGAACCCTTTTCTTTGTTGACCGTACCCATGAGCGAACGCAGCGATCCGGATGTCTCGCCAGTGCCGGCACCCCAGCCCACAAGAATCAGCGAGAACTCAGGTTTTCCGTTATCGCCTGTTGACGCACGAGTGAAGAAGTTTGACGGCGGCATGGTTTCGATTTCAACGTCCAGACCCAGACGGGTGAACATCTGTGCAACCGCTTCAAGAATCTGGGTGTCGTTGGTGTAGCGACCCGCCGGACCGTGCATCTTCAGCTTGAATCCGTCTTTGTAGCCAGCTTCGGCTAGCAGTTTGCGTGCAGCGTTCAGGTCAAAGGGCGTTGGCTGAAGGTTCTTCGATGTACCAAAGAAGTTCTTGGCCAGGACCTGTTCGGCGGGTACCGCAGCGCCATCCATAATCCTGTCAACAATCGCCGGTCGGTTGATGGCCATCGAGAGTGCCTTGCGAACCTTCGGATCGAGCAGCGGGTTCTTGATGGGCTTACCGTCCTTGCCGGTGATGAAAGGTGAGTTCTCGCGGAACTGGTCCATATGCAGGTAGATCACGCGGTTCGACAGCGTGTCTGCGACTTGAACATTCGGGTTGGACTTGAGTTTTGCGATGTCGGTTGGCGGGATGTTTTCGATGACGTCCACGTCACCTGCAAGCAGCGCAGCGACTCGGGTAGGACCCGCGGTCAGGTAGCGGTAAGTGACTTTCTCCCAACCTGGGTCAGCACCCCAGTAGTTAGGATTCTTGGCCATCACTGTGCGGTCACCCGGCTTGAACTCAACGAACTTGAAGGGGCCACTGCCGCCGTCACATTTGAGAGCGTTGAAATCATCAGTGGTCATCTTTTCAGCACAGTCTTTCGAGACAATGGCAATCACCGACAGCATGGTTGGGACCAGCGGCGCTGGCTTGGCCGTCTTGACATGAAGTGTGTGGTCATCCACCTTCTCAAATGACATGCCGGTCAGGAACTGGGAAAAGCTGGCAGGTGAACGCGGGACGTTGGGCACCCGTTTCATGGTTGCAATCACGTCGTCTACAGTCACTGGGCTACCGCTTGCAAACTTCGCATTCTTGCGCAGTTTGAACTCCCATGTAGTGTCACTGATGGGTTTCCAGCTTTCAGCAAGTCCAGGAAGAAGTTCCTGGCTGGGACCTTGCGCGATCAGTGGTTCGTAGACCTGCCGGACCAGCGCGTTGTTAGGTGCGAGGTTATGGTAATGCGGGTCAATCGAGCTTGGCTCGGAGGAAAGACCTACGCTGAGCTCCTGGGCGCTCGCAGCAGAAAACCCGAAGGCGAGTGCGCACGCGAGAGTGACCGGTAAAACACGCAAAGTTTTGGACATACTGTTAACTCCTGAAATGACCTAAAGACGCGATCCATCGCGTCTGCATGAAAGATTCCAAAGG
>CAZBIN010000146.1:1766-1987 GCA_964491995.1 uncultured Orrella sp. | reverse complement strand
GACATCAAGCAAGTTCGATGCCATTGCGGAAGTTTCGAGGATTAGCACGGCTTTAACAAGCGCTTAGGTTCAGTGTTTACCCTCGTTGGCAGTCAGCCATGCTTGCGTCAGCCGGACCCAGTAGGTCGCGCCCAGTGGCAAAAGATCGTCGTTAAAGTCGTAGGAACCGTTGTGAAGCATGCATGGGCCAAGACCGTGCCCCGCATCCCTATGATCGCCCA
>CAZBIN010000146.1:0-1756 GCA_964491995.1 uncultured Orrella sp. | reverse complement strand
TTCCTGCAGCATGAAGGAAAAGTCCTCCGCGCCCATGGTTGGTACGACTTTCGGGTCGACATTTTCCGGGCCCACAATGCTCTTCATCACATCAACACAAAGTGCCGTCTCAGCCTCGCTGTTGACCGTGGGAGGATACTTGCGCTCGAATTTCAGCCTACCTTCGCATCCCATCGCTTTTGATGTGGAGGCAACAATCTCGCCCATCCGTTTCTCAATCAGGTCGAGTGTTTCTGTTGTGAAGGTTCTGACCGTGCCTTTGAGTTCCGCCACCGTTGGAATGACGTTCATCGCACTGCCGGCGTGAATCTGGGTGATGCTGACCACAGCGGCTTCCAGAGGATGGCGGTTTCTGCTGACAATGGTCTGAATGGCTTGTGCAGTCTGCACTGCTGCCATGATGGGATCGGCACCAAGGTGGGGCATGCCAGCGTGTGTGCCTTTACCTTCGATGGTGATGGTGACCAGATTGCTTGACGCCATGATGGGACCCGGGGTTACGCCAAACTGGCCAGCCTTCATGCCGGGCCAGTTGTGCATTCCAAACACGGCATCCATCGGGAATTTCTTGAACAGACCATCCTCGATCATTCTTCTGGCACCGGCGTTGCCACCTTCTTCGGCTGGCTGAAAAATCAGGTAGACCGTTCCAGCAAAATCCCGGTTCTCAGACAGGTATCTGGCTGCGTTGAGGAGCATGGCGGTGTGACCGTCGTGACCACAGCCGTGCATTTTGCCTTCATGCCGACTAGCGTGCTCAAAGCTGTTGAGCTCTTGCATTGGCAGACCGTCCATGTCGGCGCGAAGTCCGATAGAACCCCCTCCAGGCTTATTGCCCTTGATGATTCCTACCACTCCAGTGCCACCGAGTCCACGGTCGATGGGGATGCTCCATCTGGTCAGAAATTCAGCTACCCGGTCAGAGGTTCGCTGTTCTTGAAATGCCAGCTCAGGATGTGCATGTAAATCCCGCCGGATTGTCTTGATTTCTTCCTGCCATTGAAGAAATGGTTCTAACAACTTCATGGAGTTCTCCATCTGTCTGCTTTGTGTAACCAATAAGTTATCTTAGTGCGGAGTTTCTGAATTTCAAAACGAAGCCCTTTAAAGAACAAAACACCTCGATACAAAATGTATCCGAGATGTATGTTCTCTTTCCGGGTTTAAGCGAAAACCATGCCAGACAGTAGTCAGGCTGGCCTTGATGCTTTGAAGGCGTTGTCTGCGATCGACCGTGCGACCTGAACGCCTAGATGAAGTGTGAGATTGACGCTTTCTGATGTAAATGGGTCAGCGACCCGCCGATTGTGCGCTGGGCAGTGCAGGCGAGGTGACTTTTAGTGTGACCTGAACGGTTCGTTGTCCTTGACAGCCTGTTGTCGTCAGACTCAGGCAGCGATTGATGTCTGCTGCTCTTCCAGGTGGATGTGCGCAACCGTCGACCTAGAGCAGCATTCACTCCACATGCTTCGAGCGCAATCCTCACATTTGCCGCATTGGGTTGCGACACCGTGTTCCATCTGAATGTCTTCGAATGCCATACCAGCGCGAGCGCACTGGGCAATGGTTTTGTCACTGACTCGACGGCAGATGCAAACGATCATGATGAGAATGAGTAACTAATTGATAACGTATCTCAATAGTACTCATTCTCATTTGCATCTGCAAGTGTTTGACGGATTGTTCAGCTCACAGAGCCCATCTGACTTTGCAGGTAATTCTGTAATCCCACCTTGCCAATGAGATCAATCTGTGT
>CAZBIN010000145.1:0-7823 GCA_964491995.1 uncultured Orrella sp. | reverse complement strand
CGACAATCCCCCAGACTACGGTCATGATGGCAAACTGCCTGACGACCTTGTAGTTGAAGGATTCGGCAGTTGCTGTGGGCGAACTAGCCATGGTGAGTTTCCTTAAACGTAGTGATACAAATTGTTACTAGTGCATGATGCCAGTACTTATCTGGCCCTGCATTGACTTTCATCAATCAATCTTGCTTTGGAGTGTCGTCGTCGTCCAGTATCGATTGCCCGAGCTGTTCAGGATCGTCATATTGCCCAGAAAACACCGCCCACCAGAGAACTGCGGCAATCATCAATACAAACAGCATTGAAACTGGTAACAGCAGGTAGAGAATTTCCATTGTTCGTCAGCCAGCCATCGCTGGCGAAGCGTTAGCCGGACCGGAAGCGGGAATCCGGTACAGACGCCAGGCGTTTGCGGCAACTGCAACTGAAGAGATGAACATGGCGAGCGCCGCAAGCCATGGAGTCACCAGCCCGATTGCGGCAAGTGGCGTGGTAATTAAATGAAAGGCCAGTGAACCGTAAAGGTTCTGACGAGTCACGCGCCGCGCACCGGCAAATAGCCTGCCCATCTGATCCGGACTCATATCAGGGCAGGCTGCCAGGGTGGCATGGGTTGCGGCCAGCGAAGCTGGCGCGGATAGCGATAACGCGCACGGACAGCTCATGACCAGCAGGGAAACCATCACGGGCAAGGCGAGTGCAGGATCAACCACCCACCAGTAGAGCGCAACAACACCAGCGATCGTGAGCTGGACAATGACAAACCACATGGCAATCCTGTCTGCATGATGCATCAGCGGCGCACGTAAAGTCTCGAGCGCACGTGAGTGTTGCGCATTGTCCACCGACATCCGCGCTCGCTCTTCAAAGAATCGGGCGGTCAGCAAAAACGCAACGAACATGGTGACCGAATCATAATAAACCTCACCGTGCCCGACCAGTGTCGCGTACAGACTCGGCACAAACGCCGCAATCATGCTGACAGCCACGGGTACGTCCATGGTAATGTGATGCCGCGTGATAGCCCTCCAGGTACCTTTCCAGACCGGCCAGGCACTGTATAGAACAAGTGGGATCGTCATGATCAGGCTGAGCCAGTTCATCCAGTGGATTGCCCAGTCCAGGACCTCGAGATTGTCGTGCCCGTAAGTGTCACGACGCAGGTAGCCTGGCAGGGCAAACATCATCACCTGCATCATCACCAGCCAAGCCAGACCCAGACGCATCAGGGAACGACGACGCGCCATCGTCTCCTGAGGCGACAAAGGGCGAGTGACCGCGAAAATAGATTTAGCCATAGTGAGATCTTAACCAGCATCAAGCCATGGCATCTTGATTTACATCAAACATCGATCCCGGATATCAGGCTTGCGCACGAACCCGATCAGCAGCGCATGCCGTGCAATCCGCCTTACAATGACACGTATGGTCACACGTATGCTCAACACCCAAGATCCTGCCCTGCCCTTGGGCAAGGAAGTCAGTTACCCGAATCGGTACGATCCCGGTCTGCTGCACCCGATCAGTCGGGCACCCGGCAGGGTGAGCCTGCCCACACTCATTCGTTCTGATCTCAACAGCGCCGTCCTACCATTCTGTGGATGGGACCTCTGGCGAGGTTATGAGCTATCCTGGCTTGACGAAAGAGGACTGCCCAGCGTTGGAATTCTTAAAGTCTGGGTGCCTTGCGATAGTCCGAACATCATTGAGTCCAAGTCGTTCAAGCTCTACCTGAACAGTTTGAACAATTTGCGACAGCCAGGCCTGCAAGCCTTGCAAACCCTGATCACAGCAGATCTGTGCGCCAAGATCGGAGCATCCATTCGGGTGCAGATCGTCACACCCGATCAGTTTCATCTTGAACATATCGAAGAACCACAAGATGTCTGCCTTGATAATCAGCCAATCGATATCGACTGCTATCGGCCCAATGCGGACCTGCTACGTGCCGATCCCGGCAAAGTCATTTCAGAGCGCGTGTTCTCACGCTTGCTGAAATCGAATTGTCCCGTCACAGGTCAACCAGACTGGGCGAGCGTACACATCCAGTACACAGGCAAGGCGATTGACCATGCATCATTGCTGCGCTACGTCATTTCCTACCGGGAGCATGAAGGATTTCACGAACAGTGTGTGGAACAGATATTCTGCGACATCATGCAACACTGCGATCCACAGATACTGAGTGTGTATGCCAGATACACCCGGCGTGGCGGCATGGACATCAACCCCTGGAGGGCGACTCCCGGGGTTGCAGAACCAAACCTTGCGCGTAGCGCTCAGCAGTAACAGCATTCGCTCTGAAAGCACGGGTCATCTGCACCCAGCCTTGACTGTTCAGAGATCAAGCTACTGCAGGAGACGCGCGCCGGCTGTGTCGACCGATATGGGCTGCGAGCAAAGCCGCAACAACAAACGCCATAGCAGCACCCACCCAAGGACCTCGCTCCCAGCCTCTGTCCATTACAAGCCCGAACATCAATGGACCCAGAGCGGAACCGACATCGAGCCCAGAGTAGACCAGACCGTATACCGATCCGACCGACTTTTTGGGAGTGACTTTACGCACCATCATGTCGCGCGAGGGTGCCGATGTTCCAGAAAAAAACCCTGCAAAGGCCATCACCACAGCCGCTAGAAAAATCGGGATCAAACCCGACGCCAGCAGCAGAAACATTGCAGCCGACAAAACGAGCGACACAAACACGACGATCTCGGAGCGCGACGTCGCATTGACAAGAAATCCTCCAGCAAGCATGCCCGCTATATTCCCGACCATGTAGGCTGTAATCACCGATCCTGCAGCAACAGCGGTCATGCCATAGAGACTACCCATCAGCGGTATGGTGTAGTTTTGAACCGAAGACAAGGCAACCGTCGCACAGCAGAAAAACAAAAAGGCACCCCATAGAGCCGGTGAACTCAGGAGCTGTCCTAAAGTGGCGAGAACCCCGGGCGAGACATGCCCACCCAATCGTGTTTCAGCACCGGCCCGCGCCTCGCGACGATTAAGTTCCCGCGTCCCCGGCACTTCGAGGGCGGCTTTGCCCCAGACAATAGCAACCAGAACAATGGCCATCAGCACCGCGACCCCGAGTGCGGCAATCCGCCAGCCCGCCAAAGTGCTCAGACCCACCACAAAGACCGGCGCAAATGCCCATCCCACCGTTCCTGTCACATTGTGCAAGCTGAAAGCATGACCCAGCCGACCAGGCTCAACCCGATGATTCAGGATCGAAAAATCCGCAGGATGAAAGACCGAGTTTCCAATCCCGCCGATCAATGCGGCAAGAATCAGCGTCGAGTAACCGCCAGCAGCCGAAAGCACCAGCGCTGAAACGACAAAACAACTCACACCAAACCAGAGCACAGGGCGCGCCCCAACACGGTCGACTACAAAGCCACTGATTGCCTGCCCAAACCCGGACACCACAAAAAATAGCGTCATCAAAAAGCCAAGCTGCACAAAATCCAGCCCGAAAGCCTGCCCAAGTGGCAGAAAAAGGCTGGGGATCACAAGCTGAAAAAAGTGCGAACTGGCGTGAGCAGTACCAACCAACCCAATGGTCACCCAGTCATCACGCCCCGAACGGTTGGGCAATAGCGATTTGTGCAGACGCGCTGTTTGCGCCACGGCCTGTCTCCTATCCATGTCATCGTACGCTAGGCCTTCGCCTTGATTGCCGGCCAGGCTTTCTTGAGATAGTAGAACATAGACCAGACTGTCAGCAACGCTGCCAGTACGATGAGCACCTGCCCAATCAGGCGCACAGGCAAGTCAAACCAGTCTTCATAATGCAACAGACAGGGAATCGCCACCATTTGAGCGGCCGTCTTGAATTTTCCCAGCCAGTGCACCGCGACACTACCGCTTGCACCAATCTTGGCCATCCACTCGCGTAAAGCCGAAATCGCGATTTCCCGACCGATGATCACCAGGGCAATCAAACTGCCTACACGATCCAGATTCAGCAAAACCAGCAAGGCCGCACACACCATCAGCTTATCGGCCACGGGATCCAGGAAAGCGCCAAACGAGGATGTCTGATTCCAGCGCCTTGCCAACCATCCATCAAGCCAGTCGGTAACGGCAGCCACGACAAAAAGCCATGCTGCAATGGCATCGCGCAGCGGCACGGAGATCAAAGACTCCGGAATATAAAATAGGGCAACAAAAAGCGGAATGACCGCGATTCGAAACCAAGTCAGGGCGATGGGAATATTGAGAGGCATAGTGCACTAATGCTAACCGATATTACTGCTGCTGAATTGGATTCAACCAGCATGAAAAGCGTCGTAGATTCTGCGTGCCAGTTCCATGGAGACACCATCGACGGAGGCGAGCTGTTCGATGCTCGCATCACCCACCCCTTTGAGTCCTCCAAAACGTGCCAGCAGTTTCTGCCGGCGTTTCGCACCAATGCCTTCAACATCCTCAAGACGAGAACCTTGCCGGGCTTTGGATCGTTTGGCACGCATCCCTGTAATCGCAAAACGATGGGCTTCGTCACGAATCTGGGCAATCAACATCAAGGCTGCCGACGCTGGTCCGGGCACAATAGACTCACGGCCATCGGCAAATATCAGGGTTTCAAGTCCTGTCTTCCGGTTCTCGCCTTTGGCAACACCCACCAGCACTGAAATATCGAGTCCGTACTCTGCAAATACCTGGCGAGCAACCTCGACCTGCCCTTTACCACCGTCAATCAGAACCAGATCAGGCAAGCTTGCCTGACCGTCAGCCACTTTGCCGTAACGCCGGGTCAAGACCTGCCGCATAGCCGCGTAATCATCACCGGGTGTGATGCCAACAATGTTGTAACGCCGGTAAAGTGAAGGCTGCATCTCATGGCTTTGGAACACAACACATGAGGCTTGCGTTGCCTCACCGGATGTGTGACTAATGTCAAAGCACTCAATGCGTAACTGGGCCATTGACTGCTCGTCAGTCTCCATGCCAAGTAGTTGCACCAAGGCCAGCGTTCGTGCATGGCGCGCGCCTCCCTCTGTGAGGGCGCGAGCAAGTGCAAGCTGCGCATTCTGGATCGCCTGTTCCAGCCAGGATTTGCGCATTCCCTGTGGTCGCACCAACAAGCGGGCTTTTGTACCACGCGCATTTGAGAGCAATTTGATGATCTCGGAATCATTGGGTGCCGGACTGACCACCAACACACCCGGCAGAGGTTGCTCAAGGTAGTGTTGCACCAGAAACGCCTCAAGCACGTCAGCCGCAGAGTCACCATCAACATGTGTCGGAAAAAATGCCCGATCTCCGAGATGCCGCCCTGTCCGGATCATTGCCAGGTTGACGCAAGCCTTGCCGCTTTGGAGAGTCACGGCAACCACATCCGTATCTCCATCGTCAACATCTTCCATCGTTTGCTGTTGCAGTACCCGCGAGAGCGCAGACATCTGGTCACGCAAAAGTGCTGCCTTTTCAAATTCGAGTGCTTCGGCTGCGTTGACCATGCGCTGTTCAATATCGGTGAGAACTTCCTGCGTACGGCCACTGAGAAACTGGCCTGCCCGATCGACGTCCCTGGCGTACTCATCGAGTGGGATCTGCCCAACACAAGGCCCCGAACAGCGCTCGATCTGATAGAGCAGGCACGGCCGGGACCTGTTAGCGTAAACAGTGTCTTCACAGGTGCGCAGACGAAACACCTTCTGCAGGATCTGCATGGTTTCCCGAACTGCCCATGCATTGGGATAAGGTCCGAAAAATCGTCCTGGACGCTGGGTCGAACCCCGGTAATAGGCCATTCTTGGGGCGGCATGCCCACTTAGCCAGAGATAAGGATAGGACTTGTCGTCACGAAACAGGATGTTGTAACGAGGCTTGAGTTGCTTGATGAGATTGTTCTCAAGCAACAGCGCTTCAGCCTCAGACGGCGTCACCGTAATGTCGGTGCGCACAACACGCGCAACCATGTGGGCAATGCGTGGGCTATGACCGGTCTTCTGGAAATAGGAACTGACACGCTTTTTAAGGTCACGTGCCTTGCCAACATACAACACCGTACCTTCGGCATCGATATGACGATAGACCCCGGGCAAATGGGGCAGTCCAGCCAGAAAGGACTTCAGATCAAACGTCTGTTCAGACTGACTCATCGAGGCTACGGACCTGCTCGAGGGCACGCTGGTAAGCAGGGAAATTCATGAGTTCAGGCCAGCGCATAGCCTTTCCTCGAGGCATTAACCTATCCACTCTCACCTGGCTTGCCACATCGCAGGTATGCACCAGGGAGGCGAGCAACTCATCGGCCTGATCAAGGTGGTTACAGACCAGAACCATGTCGCAACCCGCCTCGAGTGCGGCCTTGGCTCTTTGCACGATATCGCCCATCACAGTCGCACCCGCCATCGTGAGGTCATCAGAAAACACAACTCCGTCGTAACCCAGACGGCCTCTTAGAATCTCACGAATCCACTTACTGGAAAACCCCGCAGGCTTCTTGTCCACTTTCGGATAAATGACATGAGCAGGCATCACTGAGGGGATAATCACATCACCGAGCCACATATAGGGAGCGGCATCCTCCTGCAGGATACGGCCAAGGGTGCGCTGATCGACAGGGATTTCATGATGAGAGTCCTGGCTGACAGCGCCATGACCAGGGAAGTGCTTGCCGCAAGCGCCCATCCCCATCACGGCCATGCCTTGTACCAAGCTGCGGGCTAGCATTGCCACAACACGGGGATCACGATGAAACGACCTGTCTCCTATGACATCACTCACACCGTAATCAAGATCCAGAACCGGCGCAAAACTCAAATCGACACCGCAGGCACGCAACTCGGCCGCCAGCACGATACCCACGCTAGTGGCATGCGCCATGGCCCGCAGAGGATCTTCCATCCACAGTTTGCCCAGTTGCGCCATGCTCGGAAGCCTGGTGAAGCCATCGTCACGAAATCGCTGAACTCGACCACCCTCATGATCCACGGCAATCAACAGTCGAGGACGGCGCAAGCGGTGAATCTGGCGTGTCAGCTTGATCAGTTGCTGTCTGCTTTCAAAATGTCTCGCAAAAAGAATCACTCCGCCAACCAGAGGATGCAAAAGCCGCTCGCGATCCTCTTTCGTCAGACGGGTTCCTTCAATGTCCAGCATCACCGGACCACGAACAAGGCGCTTGGGCTTTTTCAAGGAAATCAACTCCGCTAGGAACTTCAGCTAGACACCACTTCTGTGCGCAGACCGGCGAGACGCCCTTGCACCATCAAAGCCTTCATGTTTCGAACTGCAGCCTCCCAACCGACAAACAAGGCTTGAGCGACGATCGCGTGCCCGATGTTCAGTTCAGCGATACCGTCAAGCGCAGCAATAGGCATGACGTTGTCATAATGCAGGCCATGACCCGCATTCACGCGCAACCCGTAGGCCTTCGCATGAGCCACCGCCAGACGCAATCGACGGATCTGTAACTCCGTTTCCTGTACCGTCGTTGCCTCTGCATACGCACCGGTATGCAGTTCGATGACCGTTGCACCCGCCTTGACTGCGGCATCAATCTGCACAGGATCCGGATCAATGAACAGGGATACACGGATCGCGGCATCATGGAGTCGGTCAACCGCGGCGCGAACAGTATCAAATCCGCCTGCCACGTCCAACCCGCCTTCTGTTGTCAGTTCTGTGCGTTTTTCCGGCACCAGACAAACGTCATCGGGCTTGACCTTCAGAGCGATCTCGAGCATCTCCGTGGTTATCGCACACTCCAGATTCATTCTCGTGAGCAGCTGTGGACGTAAAGCCCACACATCCGCATCCTGAATGTGCCGGCGATCCTCTCGCAAGTGCAAGGTAATGAGATCCGCAC
>CAZBIN010000144.1:2018-7824 GCA_964491995.1 uncultured Orrella sp. | reverse complement strand
TGATTGCCGTCAATGTCAGCGCAAGGCAGCTCTATGACCCCGGGTTTCTGCAAAAGGTCGACATGATCCTGGATACAACCGGCGCCAACCCTACACGCCTTGAAATCGAGCTCACCGAAAGCTTGCTCATCGCCGACATTGATGCCGCCATCCTGACCATGCAGGCTTTGCGCGAACGGGGGGTGAGAATATCGCTTGATGATTTCGGCACCGGCTTTTCTTCGCTCAACCACCTCAGAAAGCTTCCTCTGGACCAGCTCAAAATTGACAAAGCCTTCATACGCGACCTGTCCACTGACCCTAATGATGCGGCGATCGTCAAAGCCATCATTGATCTTGGAAGCAAACTGCAAATCAACGTCATCGCCGAGGGGGTCGAGACGTGGCAGCAGCGTGACACACTCTTGAAAATGGGATGCAGGCGGTTTCAGGGGTATCTGTTCGGACTGCCCACCAGCATCGACAATCTGAGTATTGCGCTGGAGCAAGACCGTGGACCATGAGCTGTCACCTTCTGATGTCTTGTACTGAGATCCATCAGGCTGAACCATTTTTTTCTGGCATCTATCTTGAGCCGACTCCTGACCCATCGCTGCATCGTGCGCACGACTGCGAACTGCGGTTCGCCAGTCCGATACACTCGGCTTTCCTGGCGCATGCTCATTCATACCCTTGAACGCCCTGGCTAACATGGGTCGACCGCCTGCGCATCCGATTTTCAGACTCAACAAAGCAACTGTCGCACCATGCCTCACACACCGAACACAACCACACTTGTCTTTGCCAGTCCACTGGATCGATTTGATGTCTGGAAGCAGGCACTGCAAGCTGCGATGCCCGAACTTGAGGTGATTCGCCACGCAGAGGATGTCGACCCGGACAAGGTTGAATATGCACTTGTCTGGAAGCCGACACAGGGTTTTTTTGACCAGTATCCCAACCTGAAAATGGTGATCAATCTCGGTGCTGGCGTGGATGCTCTGGTCAACCGCGCGGACTTGCCGTCGATTCCCATCACACGACTGGTGGATCCTGAAATGAGCCAGATGATGGCCGGCTTTGTTCTGTTCTCAGTCCTGCGCTATGCACGACATATTCATCTACACGAGAAGTATCAGAGACTGGGTCAGTGGCACTACATTCATCCGAAAGATCCCCGGGATGTGCGGGTCAGTGTCCTGGGTATGGGCGAGCTTGGCTCACGGGCGGCCACAGAACTGGCCCGACAAGGCTTTGACGTCTGGGGTTGGTCACGCTCACCGAAAGTCGTGGATCAGGTGACTTGCCGCGACGGCATCGATAGCCTGAAAGAAGTCCTGGCGCGCAGCGACATATTGGTGGTGCTGATGCCTCTGACGGCGCAGACTGAGCACTTACTCAACGGTGAGCGTCTTGATCAGCTACCCTCAGGATGCTGTCTGATCAACGTCGCGAGGGGCCAGATCATTGACGAGCAGGCACTCATTGAAAGGCTGCGAACGGGCCAGATTGGCTATGCAACCATGGACGTGTTTGACACCGAACCCTTGCCGAAAGAAAGTCCCTTGTGGTCCATGGACAATGTCCTGATCACACCCCACCTTGCTTCGGTCGCTCTGCCCCGGTCGGCTGCAAAGCAGATCGTGCAGAATATTCGACGCGTGCAAAATGGCGAAACCCCTTTGCACCAGATTGAACCTGAGCGAGGCTACTAGACGACACAGAATCGCCAACGTCGCCAGACAAGGTGACAGCAAGGTCCGCCAACGTCTTAAGATCATGCGATTGTCATCGCATGAGAGTCTTTGTGCGGGGTCAGTCCTGAAGTGAATCAACACAGCAGATCGGTCAGCGGGCTTTCAGGCCACTCTCTGATCTGTTGATGCATCAACCAAAAGCAAACAAAGAGGGAGAAACACAGTGGCAGCATATGTAATCGACAGCGAGCTTTTCCGGGATCAGTTTGGTACGCAGATTATGCGCGACATCTTCAGCGATCAAACGACCGTGCAACGCTGGCTCGATGTCGAAGCAGCACTCGCAAGGGTGCAAGGTGAGATGGGTATCATTCCGGCAGAAGCGGCGGCCGAGATCGAGCGTCAATGCAAGGTTGAGAATATTGACCTGGGGAAATTGAAGGCCGAGATGGATCGCACAGCGCATCCGATTGTGCCACTGCTTCGCGCCATGAAACCGGTCTGCAAGGGCGATGCCGGCGAATACATCCACTGGGGTGCAACCACGCAAGACATCATGGACACAGGTACCATCCTGCAAGTTCGTGACGCACTCGATCAGATCGAGGCGAGCTACCGAGAGCTTTATCAGAACACCCGGGAGCTGGCCCGAAAATACCGTGACCAGGTCATGGTGGGTCGTAGCCACGGACAGCAGGCACTGCCGATCACTTTTGGTTTCAAAGCAGCGGGATGGGCGGAAGAGTTGCGCCGCAACTTCCTTCGCATCCGCCAGATGCGCGAACGTGTACTGGTAGGCCAGTTCTCCGGCGCAGTTGGAACGCTAGCTGCGCTCGGTAAGCCTGGCATCGAGGTGCAAGAGCGTCTTTTCAAAGTGCTGGGGCTGCAGTGCCCCACCATCACCTGGCATACGTCGAGGGACAATATCGCTGAACTGATTTCGGTGATAGCGATTGCCTGCGGCACGGTCGGCAAGATTGCACACGAAATTTTCAGTTTGCAAAAAACAGAAACCGCCGAGCTTGAAGAGCCGTTTGCCACTGGTAAGGTGGGTAGCAGCACCATGCCGCACAAACGCAACCCACCCATTTGTGAGGGCGTGATTGCAGTCAACCGGATTGTACGCGCGACCGTGCCACTGGCCATTGAGGGCATTGTGGCTGATCATGAACGCGACAAGGTTGTCCTGCAGACCGAACGCGAATACATCGGCAAAGTGTTCAACCTGACACATGCAGCCATTCGCAAGATGGCGTTTGTCACCGGAGGGTTGAGTGTCAGAACCCAGAACATGGAGCGCAATCTCTTTACACAGCAAGGTCTGCTGATGTCTGAGGCTGTCATGATGGGTCTGAGTGCCGCGCTGGGTCGCCAGGAAGCTCACGAAATTGTTTACAAGATCTGCATGGAGGTCTTCGAGCAGCAAACGCCACTCAAAGATGCATTGATGAAAGATCCCTTGGTATCACAGCGTCTGACCGAGCAAGAAATCGACCAGATGCTCTCTCCCCACGAGTACATCGGTCACGCCACAACGTTTGTTGACAAGGTTCTGGCACAATCGCTTGACTGAAAGACCTGTGACCGGGTTTCTGGTGGGATAGTTGTCGCTGGCCGGGCGATCTCTGGCCAGCGTAGTCCACCGCAGACCCGATCCTGTGCATGCGTAGTTGTCCCCACAAACTGTGAATAACCCTAGGGACAACTCCCTGACAATGCACGTAAGTCAAGATCATGAAAGGATTTGTAACAAACTGCGCAGAGACTGACACGTTGGACGAGATCCACTCAGGTTTGCACTCATTCGGCCCATCGGGAATCACTTGAGTGACAATCGCGTGCACGCAGACACCAATTTCCGTTACCCCCGGGATCCGCAAGCGCACCGTCTTTCGCCATATGCGCCTATAGCGATATGCCCACTCATCTTCCTGCCATCGGAGCGTTTTCTTGATGACCGTGCCCTCCCCCGCCTCTAAACGCCCTCTGGTCGATATCCTGCAATCAGACCCATGCATTATTGCAAGCTCTGTCTTTGACGCAGTTTCAGCACGACTGGCTCAGGCACTCGGTTCTGACGTCGGCGTTCTGGGAGGTTCGGCTGCTTCACACGCCGTACTCGGAGCGCCGGACATTGTGCTGATGACGGCCACCGAACTGATCGAACAGGCTCGCAGGATTTGTCGCACGGGTTGTGTCAATCTGATCGTCGATGCCGACCACGGATACGGTAATGCACTCAACGTCATGCGAACCATCGAGGATCTTCAAAGTGCGGGAGTTGCAGCGACCTGCCTGGAAGACTCCGTTCTTCCTCGCGCATTCGGCTCGGACCAGACTCAAAGTCTGATCTCGATTGAGGAAGGAAGCCAGAAAATGCTCGCGGCACTTCAAGCCAGAGGCGATGGATCCATGCTCGTGATTGGCCGGACCAATGCGATTGCATCCACCGGTGTCAAGGATGCCATCAAGCGACTGCAGGCCTACCAGGCAGTGGGCGTGGACGCGCTTTTCCTGCCCTATCTGAAACGTCGGGAAGATCTTGACCAGATTGCCGACTCAGTCAGCCTGCCGCTAATTGTGGCAGGGTCAGACGAGTCTTTATTTGATCTGGACTATCTGACTGAGCGAGGCGTCAAAATCTGGATGTGGGGTCATCAACCTCAGGCTGTCGCAACAGCCGCGCTATTTGAGGCAATGAAAGCGGCCCAGCGCGGTGTACCGCCCAGTGAGTTACTCACACACACGGATCCGGGCACTGCAAGCATTGCTACTGCCGCAGAGCATTACACCAGTCTGACCCAGCGCTATCTCCAGCCCCGCAAGTGTTGAGGCTCAGTCAACGATGACACCGGCCCGGGCAGACTCGTTCAAGAGTCAGGCCACACCGGGCCAAAAGTTCATCGACTCACCAACCGGCTCACGCAATTCGTTGTCAATCCACCCGTCCACTCACGCACCGCGCAGACCCCCGCGCAGTTGACACGTCCAGGACCGCCTCCCTATAGTGACTTGGAAGTTGCTATGAGTCAGATACCGTCCCTCATTGAACGTCCACCCTATTTTCAGAAACCGCATCCCCATGACAGCACCTGTTTCCCAGTCCGATCAGCCAACCTTTCTGACGTTGCACGAGATCATCCAGAAAGCCAGGCAGAGGCTTAATCACGACAACTGGGACTACATCGTTGGCGCCACCGAGACCGAAACGACGGTCAAACGCAACCGGGCAGCGATTGATGCGCTTGGCTTCAAACCCCGGGTACTACGTGATGTCAGCCAGATTGATACAGGCACACAGTTTCTTGGACAAAACCTGCGCCTACCCGTTTTGCTTGCGCCAGTGGGCAGCCTGGAGCTGTTTGCGGCTGACTCGGCCATCGCAGCCGCGAGCGCGGCACAGCAGTTTGGCATCGCTCACATGCTCAGTTCGGTCTGTCTCGTTAATTATGAGCAGCTCGCCCGCGCAGTACCCGATGCACTGCGCCTGTTTCAGCTCTATGTTCACGGAGATGCTGCCTGGGTTGACGCGATTGTTGAACGCACCCAGCAAGCCGGCTGCAAGGCATTCTGCCTGACGGTTGACAGCGCCTATTACAGCCGCCGCGAGAGGGATCTGGCCAAACGTAACATTCGCCGCAGCAACGTGCCCGGGCGTCACTGCCAGGCTAGCCTGACCTGGAAAGATGTCGAGCGAGTCAAGTCAAAGCTTCAGATCCCGTTGATTCTCAAAGGCATTTCAACTGCAGAAGATGCACTGATTGCCGTTGATCACGGGGTCGACATGGTCTACGTCTCCAACCACGGGGGCCGACAGCTTGACCATGATCGCGGCACCATGGAGGTTTTGCCGGAAGTGGTCGATGCCGTCAACGGCCGGGCAAGCATCCTTGTTGACGGTGGGTTCAACAGAGGTACGGATATTGTCAAGGCGATTGCCATGGGGGCAGACATGGTCGGACTCGGTCGAATGCAATGCTATGGGCTGGCCGCCGACGGCGCTCGCGGTGTCGTGCGAATGCTTGAACTACTCGAAATCGAAGTGCGGACAACCATGGGCTTACTGGGTGTCACACAACTCTCGCAACTCGATAGAAGCTATCTTTGCCGTCAGCCGCTGACCACACCAA
>CAZBIN010000144.1:0-2008 GCA_964491995.1 uncultured Orrella sp. | reverse complement strand
TCGTGGTCATCCAGCGGTCCGCCACAACCTGGACTGAGGGATCCACCGGCTCGAAGGCGTAGCAGACGCCGCTTCCCGTGGCGAACACGATTTGAGCCCGGCCGCTGACCATGCCCAGCGATGTCTTGAGTGCCTTTCCACACCTCTCGCTGCATGAAAAGTCTTTTTACTGAAATACGTCTGGTCAAACAGCGACTGAAGCGATCATTTGCAGACATCATAAACAAGACACAGGAAACGCCCCGTCTCGTCCGTTGTCGTGGCTCTGGACACTTTCGCCTGGGAGCGCACAGAGTGCTTGATCTTGTGCTGGCACCGCCCTCCAGGCGATCGGGCAAAGGCCGCTCATCGCCAGAATGCATGTCATGAAAGGCACCTGCTGGCCTGCGTTTGAAAAAAGCCCCAGCGAATAACGCTGAGGCTTTCGGGTACGGCTGCTTTTCAGACCCGTTCAATAATCCGGATGCACCTGTGGTGCAAGCGTCAAACTAGGCTCAAACGATCGATCCGTGCCTACTTCCCGGACTCCGGTGGTGGCGTCTTCTTCTTGGCATCAAACGGAAACGCCGAGGAAGTCGTGTGACCCGCTTTCGGAGGAAACTTGAGTGAAAGAATCATCGTCGCCGCCAGCACAAAAATCGTCACACCCAGAGACAGCACGATCGGTATCTTGTAGATGTCGATGAGCAACATCTTGACGCCGATAAAGACCAGCACAATCGCCAAGCCATACGACAGCAGATGGAACCGGTCGTGCATGCTCGCCAAAAGAAAGAACATTGCCCGCAGACCCAGAATGGCAAACACGTTCGATGTCAGCACAATAAACGGATCTGTCGTGATAGCGAAAATCGCCGGGATGGAGTCAACGGCAAACACCACGTCAACAATACCGATCAACATGATGACCACAAACAGAGGCGTTGCCATCCGGATGCCGTTCTCTGTCGTGAAAAACTTTTCGCCATCATAGCCCGAGGAAATCCTGATGCGACGGCTGATCCAGTTGAGCGCTGGATTCGAATCCAGATCCGGCTCCTCACCAGAAGCCCACCACATCTTGATCCCGGTAAACACCAGGAATGCACCGAAGATGTACATCACGAAGTGGAACTGCGAAATAAGCCAGGCACCCACGAGGATCATGATGGCGCGCAAAAACAAGGCGCCGATAATACCGATCATAAGCACGCGTTTCTGGAACTGCGGGGGTACAGCGAAATAGGTAAACAACATCAGAAACACGAAGATGTTGTCAACCGCCAGCGCTTTCTCGACCAGATAACCCGTGACGAACTCCAGCGCCTTGGCGTTGGCCAGTGTTTTTAAAGCCGGGTCACCTGACGTTCCACCCAGGTACCACCAGAGCCAGGTCACAAATACGAAGGAAACAGCCACCCAGATCAAAGACCAGATGCCAGCTTCTTTCATTGAGACGGTATGTGCACCCTGTCGTGCCATGGCGAAAAAATCAACCAGGAGCGCAACGATGACGAAGGCAACAAAGAATGACCACAAGAGCGGGGTACCAACAGATATCATTTTGAGAACCTAAAAGACCGGGCTGGCGGGGCGCGGTTGACCACAATTGTCCAAGGCCCTCTCTGGTCTTGCCATCCCGAAACGAGCGTTCTCGGGTCACGATACCGGGTGAAAGTCATTTGCCATTCAGACTGACACCGTAATGACGACATCGTGGCACATCACATGGCGTGAGGGCCGGCTACTCCCCTGAGCAGGAGGCTGCATTAGAGCAGTCTGGGTGCGGTGCGTCAAGTTAACCGTCTGCGGCGACAGTTTGAAACAGGATTGTCGCGCTCCATGCAGATTGCCCGATACTCCGTGTTGAGTAACGCAACCTGACCGACTTGCACCGCCAGCACTTCGACGTCAGTCGCTCAGCGGATGACTTTCGGGTCACCGGGCGGTTGGACTGGCTGGCGGACCTTTTGACGTGCTCAATGATGCCGTGTCTGTCTACCTCCCGGTCAGTCTGCTGTCGCGCGCA
>CAZBIN010000143.1:3716-7960 GCA_964491995.1 uncultured Orrella sp. | reverse complement strand
CAGATCGTAGCGGCCCACACGGGCGGCGGAGAAGGATTTTTCAACGGCCTGTTAAGTCAATCGCAGATATCACCCGTGATAGGGTGCGTAGGGCTGGCAAGACCTGTCGAGAGGTTCACAAAGAAAAGATATCCGACACTGGTTTCAGAACGTTCAAGCTCGACAACTCCAATATTCGAGCTTGGAACCCGAACGCTGCAGATTTGAAGGGGTCGCTGTTCGCGAACTTGGAGCACGTCGAACCGGGCCGCAGCAATGAAGACGTGCTCTACGAGATCCTGCTGAAGCTCGGCTTGGACCTCTGTGTACCCATGGAGCAAACGCAGATCGCTGGCAAAACGGTGCACAGCATTGGCGGCGGCACCTTGTTGGCCTGCCTGGATGAACACATCAGCGCGGCTGACGCCGAGGCCCTGGCCTTGGGCATGGCTCAGTGGCGCGAAGAGCAAGGCACAGCCACAGAGACCACTGCCGTTTTTCGCGACAGCGCCTTTGAGAACGATGTGGCCAAGAGCAACCTGGCGGCCATCCTGGAGCAGCACGGTGTCAAACACGTGCGCAGTTTGTGAGGAGTCGCTCGATGCACAAAGACCTCACGACATCGGCGGTGGATCGCCAAAATGTCCTGAACAACCCATACGCGCTGGCTGAGATTGAGCGAGCGGCAGGCATTCAGGGCATTCCGTTTGAAGGCAAGACGGTGGTGCTCAAAGAGCAGGTTGCGGCCTTCTTTGAGGTGACGGTTCGCACGGTTGAAAACTACCTTGAGCAGAACAGCGACGAGCTGTCACGCAACGGCTACGAGGTGCTCAAAGGTGCTCGGTTGCGGGGCCTGAAGGACGCCATTGCTTCCCTGGATGTTCCCGAAACAGATTTCGGGAACATCAGCAAGACGCCTCAGCTGGGGGTTTTCGACTTTCGTGCCTTTCTGAACCTCGCCATGCTGGTTTCGGAGAGTGAGCGCGCCAAGTTGCTTCGGCAAGTGATCCTCGACGTGGTGATTGACACCATCAACAGGCGCACAGGAGGAGGGACCAAGTACATCAACCAGCGTGATGAGGACTACCTGCAGGCCGCGTTTTCCGAGGAAAGCTATCGCAAGCAGTTCACCGACGCCTTGCGCGACGGGGTCGACATGGGGGTTTTCAAGTACGCCGTCTACACCGACAAGATCTACGTATCGATCTTCAAGGAGAAGGCCAAGGAGTACCGAAAGCTGCTCAAGCTGGAACGCAAAGACAACGTCCGGGCCACTTTCTACGCGGAAGTACTGGATCTGGTTGCTGCATACGAATGCGGCTTCGCTGATGTGCTGAACCAGGCCGTGGCCAAAAAGGGGCGGAAGTTGCTGCCCTTGGAGGTGGACGGACTCTTCAAGCAGTTTGAGTCCATGGCGCATTGGAAGCCCTTGGTTGAAAAAGCGCGCATGAAGATGGCGAGTCGCGATCTGGCGTTCCGGGATGCCTTGCACCTTCAACTGAAGGAGTACATCGCACCCGTGCAGCGGGAAGACTACGAGCGGTTCATCGGCGAGAAAAGCAAAGAACTGGGACAGCGCCTGGAAGAAGCCAAAGACGTGATGAAACGCCTGAAGGACCGCAGCTGATGGCGTTCATCTACCTGACGCTGGAGCAAGCGATTGCAGTCCACCGCAAGACCGTCGAGGTCAGCGGCGGCGGCGCGATGGGGCATCTGGACCTCGGTGTACTGGAGGGCGTTCTGGAACACATCCAGAACGATGACTACTACCCGGAGTTCGAGGACAAGCTCGCACACCTGTTCTTCAGCGCTTGCAAGTTCCACTGCTTTCAAGATGGCAACAAGCGAATTGCGATCACCTTGTGTGCACAGCTACTGCTGCTGAACGGCTACCTCTACTGTGCAAGCCCATTCATACGGGACATGGAAAACATCAGCTACCACGTTGCGGCGGGGCATATCGACAAACAACTGTTGCGTGACCTGATTGCAGCCACCTTGGCTGATGAGCTGGACGAGGAGTCCCTGAAGTTGCGGTTGCTGGAAGCCATTTCAAAAGAAGAACAACCATGAAACTCCATTTTGAGTCAGACCTTCCCTACCAAGCGGCTGCCATTGAGGCTGTGTGCGACCTGTTTCGTGGGCAAGAGGTTTGCCGCTCCGTGTTCTCGGTGACGGCACCGGCCCTCACCGATGAACTGCAGCAGAGTTTTGAGGGCAAGCAGTTCTCAGACAGCGGTGGCGTGGGCAACGCTTTGAAGTTGTTGCCAGACGTCGAACTCACCGAGAACTTGCAAAAGGTCCAGCTGCGCAATGGCCTGCCGCCATCTGACCCGCTCAAGCCCAAGCAGGCGCTTGACTTCACCGTGGAAATGGAAACTGGCACGGGAAAAACCTATGTGTATCTGCGCACGGTCTTTGAGTTGAATCAGCGCTACGGCTTCACCAAGTTTGCGGTGGTGGTTCCCTCTGTGGCTATCAAAGAGGGTGTCAACAAAACCCTGCAAATCACCCGTGAACACTTCGAGAGTTTGTACCCTGGCGCCAAGGGCTACGAGTTCTTCCAGTACGACTCAGACCGCCTGGGCGAGGTTCGCAATTTCGCGACTAGCCCCAACATCCAGATCATGGTCATCACGGTCGGCGCCATCAACAAGTTTGGTGATGAGGCCGCTGCCGAGGCCGAGGAGTCTGACGAGGCCAAGCGGCGCGAGAAGTCCAAGAACAAGATGTACCGCGCCAGTGAAAAAACAGGTGGTGAACGCCCCATCGACCTGATTCGCAGCACGCAGCCGATTTTGATCGTGGACGAGCCGCAAAGCGTTGACGGCGGTATCGACGGCAAGGGGAGGAAAGCTCTGGCGCACATGGACCCACTGTGCACCTTGCGCTACTCAGCCACCCATGTGGACAAGCACAACATGGTGTATCGCCTGGATGCGATAGACGCCTATGAGCAAAAGCTGGTCAAGCAGATCGAGGTCGCTGCGGCAACCGTGCAGGGGGGCAACAACAAGCCCTATGTGAAGCTGCTGGCCGTCTCCAACAAGAAGGGTGTGATTTCGGCCAGCATTGAGGTAGATCGACAGAATGCCTCAGGTGCCGTGCGTCGGGAGCCCATCACGGTACAGAGCGGCTTCGACCTGGAGCAGGAAACGGGCAGACCGTTGTACACCAACGTTCGCATCGGCGAAATTCGTGCTGCCAAGGCCGATCAGTTTGTTGAACTGAAAGTGCCCGGCAGTGAGGTGTACTTGCGTGTGGGAGATGCATGGGGCGACGTGGATGCTGGTGCTGTTCAGCAGGCCATGATCGCTCGCACAATCAAAGAGCACCTGGACAAAGAAAAACGCCTTCGTCCGCTGGGCGTGAAGGTGTTGAGCCTGTTCTTCATCGACGAGGTGGCCAAATACCGCCAATACGACGAGCAGGGAAACCCGGTCAAAGGTGAATACGCCTTGATGTTCGAGGAAGAGTACAAGCGCCTCGCACGACACCCAGACTACAAAAGCTTGTTTGCAGAGGTCGATCTGTCGGCTGACGCGAGCGACGTGCATAACGGCTATTTCTCCATCGACAAGAAAAAGATCGGTGGCAAGACCGTGGAGGTGGTGAAGGACACGAGCGGGAGTACCGCAGCGGACGACGACACCTACAACCTCATCATGCGAGACAAGGAGAAGCTGTTGGGCTTCTCCTCTCCGCTGAAGTTCATCTTCTCCCACTCTGCACTGAAGGAAGGCTGGGACAACCCCAACGTCTTCCAGATCTGCAATTTTTCGACCCGCGAGACGGAGCGTTGGCGCCGCCAGACGATTGGCCGAGGCTTGCGCCTTTGTGTGAATCAGAAGGGTGAGCGTCTGCGCGGTTTTGAGATCAACACCTTGACCGTGATCGCGACCGAGAGCTACGAGCAGTTCGCTGAGAACCTGCAGCGCGACATCGAGAAGGACACGGGCATTCAGTTCGGGGTGGTGCAAGACCACGAATTTGCTGGCATCGCAGTGGCTCAGGAAAACGGCGAAGTTGCACCGCTCGGATTTGACGCATCGAAGCTGCTGTGGGCGCACCTCAAGTCGCAGGGCTACATCGACAGCAAGGGCAAAGTACAGGACTCTTTGCGCACAGCGCTGTTGGATGGAACGCTGGCGTTGCCCGATAGCTTCAGTGCCCAGAAAGACCAAATTGCAGCGGTACTGAAGAAGTTGACGGGCAAGCTGGAGATCAAGAACGCCGACGATCGCAAGCAAATTCCTGTGCGCAAG
>CAZBIN010000143.1:0-3706 GCA_964491995.1 uncultured Orrella sp. | reverse complement strand
GGTGTTGTTGAGCCCGGAGTTCAAGGCGCTTTGGGACCGCATCAAACACAAGACGACCTACCGAGTGCAGTTCGACAACGACATGTTGATCGACAAGTGCATCAATGCTCTGAACGACATGCCGCCGGTCTCAAGGACCCGCCTTCAGTGGAAGAAGGCGGGGATGTCGATCTCCAAGGCGGGAGTCGATGCCTCTTTGCTGACCGTATCTGAGCCTGTGGTCCTGCAGGAAAACGATATCGAGCTGCCGGACCTGCTGACCGAGCTACAGGACCGCACTCAACTGACCCGCAAGACGATTGCGCACATTCTCACGGAGAGCCCTCGCCTGAATGATTTCAAGCGCAATCCCCAACAGTTCATTGAACTGGCCGCAGAGGCCATCAACCGATGTAAGCGACTGGCTTTGGTCGACGGTATCAAGTACCAGCGCCTGGGAGATGACGAGTTCTATGCCCAAGAGCTGTTTGAAACCGAGGAGCTGACCGGCTACCTGAAGAACCTCGTGGAAGACACCCAAAAGTCTGTGTACCAACACGTGGTCTACGACTCGTCCATTGAGCGTGACTTTGCAGAAGCCTTGGAGAAAAACGAAGCCGTGAAGGTCTACGCCAAGCTCCCTGGCTGGTTCAAGGTTCCGACGCCCCTGGGCACCTACAACCCAGACTGGGCAGTGCTGATCGAGCGGGACGGTCAAGAGCGGCTGTATTTCGTGGTCGAGACCAAGAGCAGCTTGTTCGAAGAAGACCTGCGTGACCGAGAAGGCGGAAAGATCAAGTGCGGTTCGGCGCACTTCAAGGCACTTGCCTTGGGAGAGAACCCGGCGGTCTATGGCAAGTTTGCGGATGTTGATGGGCTAATCAATCGAGCCTATCAAATGAATGACCTGAAATCATGAAAAATGCTGCCTTCCTGTTGCATCGGGTTGAGATAGATTTTGGCGATCAATCTAGCGTTTATGTTGATTTCCTTGGTCCAAATGCAAACTTGAAGCAGACGCACATATCATTGATTGCGGGGGCCAACGGTACAAGCAAAAGTCGTTTGCTGGCTGCCTTCATCGACAAGCTATGCACAATCCAAGCAAGTCAAGACCAAGATAGTTTTTTTCGTCGTAGCTCAAGTCAAAGTACCTATACGCTATCGTGCACTGGATTGTCGACCCTGCTCAATGGAGTGGAGAAGCTACTGACGAATGGAGAGGGTGACTTTGCTGGCGATATTGGTCTGCCCACACGAGTGCTTGCACTGTCAAATCTGGTTATGGATAAGTTCCATTTCCCGAAGGACACCAAGGCGGAGGAGCCGTTCTACCGCTATCTAGGCGTTCGGCAAGCAACAAATCTTACGACAACTGGTTCTGTCGAAAGATCAGTAGGCGAAGCGGTCTTGCACATGGCATCGGATCACGAGCGACTAAAAGCCTTTCAGGACTGGCTGCATTTGGTCTTTGGAGGAGGTCGTGAACTAGCATTTCTCTTCCCGAGAATTACTAGATCGGAAATTGAGAAATTTCTAAGTCTTCCAAACAAAAAAGAATATGTGCTTGAAAGGATGCGCCGTCGCCTTGGATCAGCAAGAAGTGTCTCAACCAACGAGGCCATGATCGTGGATGCAACAAGTGAGATTACGTCATTATTTGAATTTCTATCGCTCCATTTGACGGAATACAACGTCCCTAACAGACTTGGTAAGTCAAGGCCAGAGGCATTCTTGCGACTTGCAACACTGAGCGGTGAGAACTCCAAGAACCTAACCTCACTCATCAATAATTTCTCGACGGCTAGCAAGGCTGGATTTTCAGCTTGGCCATCTCTGTGCATAGAAGGGTCCCCGTGGATACCATTTGGACAGCTTAGCTCCGGTGAGCAGAATTTACTCTCAGTTGGTGCAAAATTAATTGCGTATTCACGCCCCGGGTGTCTTGTTGTCATCGACGAGCCAGAAGTGAGTCTGAATGTTTCCTGGCAACAACAATATACTGAATTGATTCTTAAGTCTCTGGCCCATGCGCCTGGTAGTCACATTATTATTGCCACGCACTCTCCTCATTTAATTGCGAGCCTGCCAAATGGGTGTGCGAGTATTGTGCTTGCTGAGAAAGAAGGTTGGCGAGCAAAATTCAAAACTATCGATGCAACATTTGAAGGATGGGGTTCTGAATCTGTTCTATATCAGGTTCTTGGAATTCCATCAGCTTCGAGCTATCACCTTAACAAGGATCTTGCCGCTGTATTGAAGCACATCCAAGAGGGAGGGAGAGATAAAAACTTCATCCAAACCTTTTTGAAGAAAGTATCAAATATAGATTATCAAGAAACCGAACCCCTTGGCCTGGTTATTTCTGAAATCAAGAAATATCTGGAGTCGTTGAAGTGAAAAAAATGGTTGCACCGGCCTACGGTTGGAAGATCGTAAAAGCTTTGTACAAGTATGCTGAAAAAACGAAGGCGAAGAACCCGTGGGGCGGCGGTACGTTGCAATCGAAGTCCTTCAAAAAGAGCGTAACGGAGCTATTGCTAGTTGAGCAATTGAAGCGATGTGCTTATTGTGGAGGCCGCCTTTTCGAGAAACGGCCGCATCGCGATCATATTGCTCCGAAGGAGAAATATAAGAAATGGATGTTTTGGCCGGAGAATCTAGTTCTGGCATGTTTTGCCTGTAATACGGATTTGAAGGCAACGTTCGATCCGGTTGTCAAAGAAGGATCGACGTATCGGCTTACTGAATTTTCAATAGTGCACCCATATTTGGATGAGCCAACTGAGCACATCAACTATGCCGCAGATGGTCTGAGCATTCTGATTAGTCCTGTCAATAATTCTGCAAAAGGGCTCAGAACAATCCAGCTTTTTGATCTAAGTAATCCAGAGAGGGCAAAGCAAAGGGCGAAAGATCTTCTGTTTGATGAAGACGCGCAGCATTTGCATGGAAAATTTGGTGACCTTTATGCTGCAGTTGCAAAGCAAATTGCAGGGCAGCAGCTAAAAATGCGGAGAACGTAGTGAGCAACGCTGCTGGCCGATATTTTTCATTTGCAGTAGGCCTTCTGGCGAAATAGATTTGGTGAGGTATGCAGCGTCAGTTTAGAGAAATTATTTTTAGTTTCTCGACGACAACTCACCATTGTTGTGATGAGAGCTGAAGGCTTCCAGGTTTAAAGTCGTATTCATCTAAATGAGTTATGCGCAATATTTTCTACGAGTTTGATGTGGTCTTGATCTTTGCAGACTTCACGCATCGTCAGTATTCGTCAGAAATTGCCTAACTATATTGGTGAGTTTTGGTTTGCTGTTTTGCAATGTTTTCACAAAACAGCGCCTTTCTTGCACCAATTGCTGAACTAAATGAGCTTCGTCGAGAGTGGCTATGGGTAGCCACTCGGGCGAAAGCGCCATCAGTGCTAGAACATCGATGCAGGGTGAGCCGGTGAGGTCTAGGCCAAAGGTCGCGATGACGGAAAGTCGCACCGAATCTACGGTGCCCCAAAGATCCAGTTCCGTCGCGAAGCGGCGCTCCATTCTTCGGAGTTGGGATTCGTCAATGGTGAAGGCCTGATCTGGCAAATGCTTGACGACGAGTTTGAAACCGTTGCGTAAGGGCACGATCTCTTTTACCTCCCCAATCAGTAGCATCAGTGGGCTGACGTTACCCCTGATGGCCACCCAAACTCCCCCACTTATGGCCACCTCAAACTCCCCCACCT
>CAZBIN010000142.1:6643-7996 GCA_964491995.1 uncultured Orrella sp. | reverse complement strand
GGCGCATCCAGCGCTGCCCGGCAGGCGTGATAGCGGTTGATTTCATGCGTGGCAGGGTCAATCCCGGGCGCGTTGTCCTGAGATACCACCCACTGTGCCAGCGCCTGGACAAATCCTGCCAATTCGCAGGCCCGCTCAAGGGTCAGAGGCGAGTCCATCACACTGATCTCCACAGCACCCAGATCAGGTCGCAAACGCAGATCCCAGGGCAGGTCGTCTGCACTTGCCCAATCCGGCTCAACCAGGCTGGCCAGATAGCGCTCGTAGTCTTCCCAGTCTCTGATGGCGCGAGGAAATGTCACTTGTCCTGCGTGCGACTGCGCTGCCCTGAGACGCGCGCTCGCCCACCCACTGTCAACGCCACCCACGAAGGGCGAACTCGCAGAGAGTGCAATCAAATGCGGTATGAAGGACGTGAGTCTGTGAATCAGGCGTACCGCTTCATCACCCGAGCGAACGCCGATGTGAATCTTCATGCCATAAAAGGACTCTGGGCTCCCGGTCAGACCGTCGGGCCTGGAGGTCACATTAATGTCTGCCATCGGGTGCTGCCCTAGAGCACTGCTGGAGATGGGATGGCTTGCACCGCCACTGATGCAAAGCGCACTGACAGCCGCCGCTTCAACGACCGCTTGCTTGATTTCCTGCATCTGCGCCAACAGCCCGACGGGGTGTTCGTGCTCGCTCGAGACAATCTCGATAAAGTCTTGTCTGGCGCCCGATCGCACACGGCGCAATGCCGTCCTGGACAGGATCAGATTGGAAACAATCTCGGCGCCGCGCGGCGCCAGTTCCCAGGTCCGTGGATCGACGACCTGTAACTCAAGACTCAGGCCAAATGTACCCGTAACAGACGACTCGAATGGAATACGCAATTGACACCTCCCGGATGGAACGGATTCGTCAAACTAAACTTATCCATGTGCCGATAGTAGACCGGGAAGTGTTTCAATTTGGTGTTAAATGGTGACAGCCGCGTCACAATTGTTACAACTGCTTCTCACAGATTGCCAAACCAGTTGAAAGCCACTGATGCTTTGTAAAACATGTAGGCCGAGAGCATGAACAGAAGGCCGGCAAACACTTTCTTTAGCGTCGGAACAGGCAGTCTATGTGCGAGCTTGGCACCGATCGGCGCAAACACCACACTGAACAGGACGAGAACCAGCAAAGCGGGCCAGTAAATATAGCCAATCATGCCATCGGGCAGGTCTGCAACGTGCATGCCCGACCAGACGTATCCGGCGGTGTTAGCCACGGCGATTGGAAAACCAAGCGCTGCAGAAGTGCCCACCGCCTGATGCAGTGCCACGTTGCACCAGAGCATGAAAGGCACCGAAACAAACCCGCCAC
>CAZBIN010000142.1:1360-6633 GCA_964491995.1 uncultured Orrella sp. | reverse complement strand
AGAAATCCGATGCCCGCGCCAGCGGCCCCTGTTCCCACCGGACCTGGCATCTGGCGACTCGGTTTTGGTTTGCGGTTGGCCACCATCTGAATTGCCGAGTAGCCTACAAATATCGCAAAAACCAGCGCCAGCCAGCCGGTTTTAAGCGCTGCGAATACAGCACCACCGGCCAGCAAACCACCCAGGACGATTCCAGGTGTGAATGCCAGCACCAGATCCCAGCGAACCGCACCTTTCTTCTGGTGCGCCCGAACACTGGACATGGATGTGAAAATGATCGACGCCATGGACGTGGCAATTGCTGCATGCACGACCAGCTCAAGGGGCAATCCTTGTGCCGTCAGCAACGCTGTCATGAAGGGCACCAGCAACATGCCACCGCCGATACCCAGCAAACCAGCCGCAAAACCAGCTACACAGCCCAGCAAAGCATAAGCAATAAAAAACAAGGGTTCCATGTTCACGCGCCATCGGGTTTCGAGGTAATCTGGCAGTATAACGAACCGCCGACGCCTGAGGACTGTTTCACTTGCGCCAGAATCCTGCGGTGAATAAAACCAGAACTGTAAACAGCTCAAGACGTCCGATCATCATCGCAAAACTGCATAACCAGATCTGAAAATCATTCAACCCGAGATAGTTGCCTGACGGTCCTACATCGCCCAGACCGGGTCCGATGTTGTTCAAACAGGCAATGATGGCTGAAAAAGCGGTCTTGGGCTCTGCGCCACTCAACAGCATCAGTGCGACCAGCACCGCGATCGACAACCCGTAAAGCAGCATGAAGGCAAGTACCGACGTCAGCACTTTGCCAGATATCAGACGCCCTTTCAGCAACACAGGCGTCACCGCATGCGGGTGCAGAATTCCAATCATTTCCTGGCGGGTCTGCTTGATCAGCATCAATACGCGAATCATCTTGATCCCGCCACCCGTCGAACCCGAACTGGTACTGAACATGCCCAGAAGAATCATCAACAATGGCGCAATCAGCGGCCAGAGCTCATAGTCCGTATTGGCAAATCCTGCCGTGGTGGCAATCGAGACGGTGTTGAACACCGCGTAACGAAGTGCAGTCAGGATATCTGGATAAACATCCATCACCCAGAGGTAAACTCCAATCAGAACACCCATGCTCAGCACGGTCGCCACAAAGGGAATGGCTTCAGGACAGCGCTGATAGGCTCGGAGCCCGCCTTGCTGAAAGGCCTTGAAATGGGTCGCAAAGTTAATGCCAGAAAGCAGCATGAACACGATACAGATCGCTTCGATGAGCGGCGAATCAAAATATGCAAAGCTGTTGTCGTGGGTTGAAAACCCGCCCAGGGCAACGGTCGATGCCATGTGGCACCACGCGTCAAACCAGCTCATGCCCGCTGCACGATATGCCAGAAAACAGACGATCGACAGTCCGAAATATATCGCGTAGAGCGCCTTGGCGGTGCTGGCGATTCTCGGCGTGAGCTTTTCCTCTTTCATCGGCCCCGGGGTCTCTGCCCGAAACACCTGATGCCCCCCGACTCCAAGCAATGGCAGAATGGCAACCGCAAGCACAATAATTCCCATGCCACCCACCCAGTGCATGGTAAATCGCCACAAGTTGACCGACGGCGCCATCCGGTCGACATTGGACAGCAGCGTGCCTCCCGTGGCCGTGAGTCCGGACATCGATTCAAAGTATGCGTCTGTGAATGAAAGTGGCAAACCGTTGCCGTTGAAATAAAGCAGCAACGGAATAGTGCCCAGCAAAGGCAGAAACGACCAGACCATGGACACCAGCAAAAATCCGTCCCGGGGTCGCAGCTCAGCGCGATAGCTGAGCGTACCAAGCCACAGCACCACGCCAATCAGCAGGGCAATGGCAAACGACTGAATGAATAACATCAGTTGCCCGTCGTCGAGCAGAACCGACCAGACCATGGGTACGAACATGGTCGTGGCGAACAGCGCCATGGTGAACCCGAGCACATGGACGACTGCCAGAAAACGCTTCATGAACCCTCAGAAAAACGAAGCCGAGACCTGGAACAGCTTCTCGACTTTGGCGACTTGCGCCTTGGACGGAACAAATACGATGACGTGATCCCCGGACTCTACGAACATGGTGGAATCCGAAATGATGATCTCCTCACCACGCACAATAGCCCCGACACTGGCGCCTTTGGGCAGGTCAAGCTCCGAAATCCGCCGACCAACCACCCGGGACGATTTGCGATCCCCGTGGGCCACCATCTCAAGCACTTCGGCAACACCTCCCCGAAGACGGTGTGCCGCGACAATGTCGCCGTGTCGCACATAACGAAGCAGCTCGCTCATGGTGGCCTGTGAAGGCGACAGCGCAATGTCAATATGACTGCCCTGCATCAACTCGCCATACGCCTGGCGGTTGATCAGCGCGATCACACGGCGCGCGCCCATTTTCTTGGCCAGCAACGACGACATGATGTTGTCCTCGTCCTCGCTGGTCAATGCCAGCCATGTGTGCGTCTCTTCAATCCCTTCACGCTGCAGAAGTGACTCGTCTGTTCCGTTGCCATGCAGCACCAGGACATTGTCCGGCAGCGTACTGGCCAGCTCCTCACACCGTGCCAGATTGTGTTCGATGATGCGCACGTTGTATCCATTTTGTGCAAGGTTGCGCGCGACCCGGGCACCGATGTTGCCTCCACCGGCAATCATGATGCGACGCACCGACTCCTGGCTCTTGTGCATTTGGTGAACAGCCTGGTGCGCATGGGCTGTGTCGGCGATAAGGAGCAACTCGTCGCCTGGCAGCAGCACGGTCTCCGACGACACACTGACCGGACGACCACCGCGAAGAATGTCGACGACGCGGGCATTGACATCGGGACGCATGACGCGCAGATCTTGCAGCTTGTGATGGGCCATGAAACCCGAGGAACTGACCCGCATGGTGATCACACTGACACGTCCATCACCGACTTCGACCACCTGAAGCGCTTCAGGAAACTCTATCAACCGCTGAAGGTACGCCGTCACGCTACCTTCGGGGGTGATCACGGCGTCGACACAGAAGCCGTCCTCGCCAAGCAGTTCTGGCATACCCGGCAACTCCGGAGAGCGCACCCGGGCCACGCGGCGTGGAACATTGAAGACCATCCGGGCGATCTTGCATGTCACGAGATTGACGGCATCGCTGGCGGCGCAGGCAATCAGCATGTCAGCGTCTTCGGCACCTGCCCTTCGCAGCGTAGAAACCTGTGCGCCATCGCCGACCACGCCCCGGAGGTCAAAGCGTTCCTGTAAATCAGCCAGACGACTCGCATCGGCGTCAATGATCGTGATGTCATTGTGTTCGGAAACCAGGTTCTCGGCCACACTGGTGCCGACCCGGCCCGCCCCGACGATCAGGATTTTCATGATCCGCGTTTACGCGATTCGATACCCAGTTGCTTGAGCTTGCGATAAAGGTGCGTGCGTTCAAGCCCGGTTCGTTCAGAAACACGCGTCATGCTGTGATTCTCCCGGGCCAGGTGATACTCGAAGTACACACGCTCAAAAGCATCTCTGGCATCGCGCAACGGCTGATCCAGCGAAATATCGCCTGAAACATTGGAGGGCAGACTGGACTGACTGGTCTGCTCTGAAGGCGCAGTCGCGTCCTGAAACAGTCCACCCGCCACCGTGGGCACCGGCGGCGGCGCTATCGCTGGCGCAGCAGGCTTGGGTGCCACCGGTTTCATCTGACGGCTCAAGGCCGAGGAGATGGTCTTGAGGAGTCTTTGCAACGTAATGGGTTTTTCCAGAAAATCGACCGCACCGATGCGGGTCGCCTCAACTGCCGTGTCAATCGTGGCATGACCGCTCATCATGATGACCGGCATGTCAAGCAGGCCTTGCGAGCCCCATTCACGCAACAGAGTGACGCCGTCCGTGTCTGGCATCCAGATATCGAGCAAGACCAGATCAGGCCGCAACCGGGATCTGGCGGCACGCGCCTGGGCTGCGTTTTCAGCCAGCTCAACGGTGTGCCCCTCATCGTAGAGGATCTCGAAAAGCAACTCACGAATGCCGACTTCATCGTCGACCACCAGAATACGGGCCATAGTTTCTTTTTAATTACCTGATGCTGTGATTATCGTTTGCTTGCGTCGGATCAGCCACCGACGTCGCGCCAGAGACGTACGGCACAAGCATGATAGTGACGCGAGCACCCCCGGCACGACGGTTGGAAAGCTCGATGTATCCACCATGTTCATCCACAATCTTTTTGACAATCGCCAATCCAAGTCCTGTGCCCTGCGCTTTGGTCGTGACATAAGGTTCAAAAGCACGCTGTAAAAGCTGACTGGAAAACCCCGGTCCGTTGTCAGCAACGGTCAACAACACCGCTGGCTCGCTCGCATCATCGCCAAGACCAGCCTGCGTTATCTCGGTTGTGACCTGAATCATACCTTCGCTTTGGGCCTCCGCGAGAGCTTCGCGGGCATTACCGAGCAAATTGTGGATCACCTGCCGTAGTTGGGTCAACTCGCCACGCACTTTCGGCAAGTCCGGTGAAAGCCGGACATCAAACCGGATCGCATGTGCACGGTCTCGCCGACCGACGTCATGCGGATCCCAGCCATACAACGTCAGAACGTCCTCGATCAAAGAGTTCAGATTGACGGGACCATAAACCCGCGGTGGTTTACGCGCATATTCGCGGAACTCGTCAACCATGTGTTTGAGTGACGCCACCTGATTGACGATCGTATTGGTAGAGCGCTCAAGCAGGGCGGCATCTTTTTCGTCAAGTTTATCGATCAGTTTCATAGCCAGTCGCTCAGCCGACAACTGAATCGGGGTCAGCGGATTCTTGATCTCGTGGGCCAGACGCCTGGCCACCTCGGCCCAGGCAACACTGCGGTTGGCCGATATCACTTCACTGATATCATCAAAAACCACGACGTAGCCACTCCCACGCTCATCGCCCGACAGACGCGTACCGCGGGCAAGCAATGTGAGAGACTGGGTGCCCTGTGTCGTCTCAGGCCGGGGCAGCACAACCTCAAACTGCTCCTGCCAGTGCAAGCGCTCACTGCCCATGGCCGCGTGCTGCGAGAAAGCCCTGCGTATGGTGTTGGCAAAATCGATCATTCCTTCAACCGTCTCCATCGGCCTGCCGGTCACAAGTCGCATGTCGACACCCAGAATCGACTGGGCTCCCTGATTGAAAGTCGTCACCCTGAACTGGTCGTCAAACACCAGTACGCCAGCGGAAAGATTGGCCAGAATGCTCTCTATGTAGAGCTTGGAACGCTCGAGCTGAC
>CAZBIN010000142.1:0-1350 GCA_964491995.1 uncultured Orrella sp. | reverse complement strand
GCGCCTCCTCAAGCTGGTGCGTCATGGCATTAAAGGAGCGGGTGAGCTGTCCGACCTCGTCGTTTTGAGGGGGTTCAGGCAACGGTCTGAAATCCCCGATACTGACCGCCCGTGTGCCAGAGGCCAGCGCCAGCAAGGGCTGCACCAGCCGCTTGGAAAGATAGAGCGCCACCGCCATCGAGGCGAATACCGCGATCAGAAGTGCCAGCGTCAGTGTGACACCGAACAGTCGCTGCAAACCATGCCTTGACATGGCAAGTTCCTGATAATCCCGATAGCCTGCGCGCACTTCGTCTGCGTTGTGCACCAGATTCTCCGAGACGGGCTTGATCAACTGCAACCACCGCATTTCATTGACCAAAGGACCTGTCGTGGAAATCATCTGCGAGGCAAGCGGCACAATCACGCGCAGCAGCATCCCGGGCGCACCGTCACGGCTGGACTGATCCGTCACGGTTTCTGCCGCGGCATAGCCTCGCGTGACTCGAAGCTGGTTCAGGACGTGCGTCGGGGCCGGTTGAGGCAAAAGCTGCCCGATGCTCTCGGTGACAAACGCAACCGGCCTGCCCGACCCCGTAAACACCATGGCTTCCTTGACCCCGGTCACTTCGCGCACTCGCGCCAGCAAAGCCGGCAAATCGGATTCCTGCGCTTCAGAAAGCAGGGGGGTCATTGCCCGGGCCCGGGTATCAAGCTCATTGAGCTGGGCGTCCAGTGCCGCCCGCCCGAGCGCCAAACCTGCGTCGAGTGCCGTATCAACGCGGACATTGAACCAGGATTCGATTGACTTTGACATGAACTGAACCGAAACCGTGTAGATCAGCGCACCCGGCAAAACGCCGATCAGAGCAAAGGCCAGTGCAAAGCGCCCCGTCAGTCTGGCGCCAAACTTGCCTGTACTGCGCTGGTACACCAGACGTGCTGTCAGCCCGACCACCCAGGCAAACAGACCCACGGCCAGCGCGATGTTCAGATAAACCAGCAACTCGTGATACTGCGCCAGTCTCGACGCGCTGGCAGTGGACCATGCGAGCAATATGAAAAGCGCCAGCCCACCCACAGTCCCGAACACGACGAGCCAACGTGCCATGCGCCTCATGATCCCGCCCCTGAATCCCGACCGACCTTGAAGTTGAAACTGCGCCACGGACTGCTCAGGCTCCAGTCACTGCGCTTGTTGGCGTCCAGTTGAAGCGGTCGTGACAACTGCGTTGTGTCAAGCATGATGCGCACCCTGCCGACGTAGTCTTTGTCCAGGTCAAATCGGTCAATCGGCGCGATTTCCCACCCTCTGACTCGGCGCACCAGATCGAGCGCCTCGGCGTAAGAAGCCACCACCAGACCCAGATC